>QIMB01000378.1 GCA_003233615.1 Nitrospirota bacterium | reverse complement strand
CCCCACGCCGTCAAAAACACGACCATGAGCCCGATCAAGAAACCATTTTTCGCGCTGGCGCCAATAATTTTTTCAATCATAATGAGCCGTTCTCGAAATATCGTTTATTGTTTCATGCCTGACATTACATCAGATGAATCGTCACTCTTTTTGGGTCCCATATCCATTCCCGGCATCATCATGCCAGTGGCTGCCCCAAGGGAGCTTTCCGAGTCAATCAAAAAGTTGCCGGCGGTGACGACCATTTCGCCTTCTTTCACGCCTTCAAGCACCTCATACCACTTGCGGGATTTCACGCCAAGGGTGACATTGCGTGGCTCGAACATCCCTTGGCCTTTATCCACGAACACCACCTGCCTCGTACCGGAGTCCAATACCGCCGTGTTCGGAACCACGAGCCTGTTTCCCAGCGGGATTTCTAACGTCACATTGGCAAACATGTCGGGCTTGAGTCTCCAGCCTGGATTGGGCAATTCGAACCGAACTTTCACCGTTCGGGTTTTAGGATCAAGAACCGGGTAAATATAGGTTACGGTTCCCTCGAATACTTCGTTGGGAAAATAGGGTAGGGTAATGTGTGCTTTCTGCCCTAACTTGACATAGGGAATCTCGAACTCATACAGGTCTGCCAAGACCCAGATGTTGGAGAGATCCGCCAAGACAAAGGTGTCGGTGGACGGCGTAATGTACGCGCCTTCGCGGACATTCATTTGTAAGACATACCCCGAAATCGGTGAATGAAGAGGAAGGGTCCGAAGCACCTTACTTGTTCGTTCTAAGTCCTCAATATGATCGGGGGTAATGTCCCACAGGGAAAAACGCTCCCGGGTGGATTGCAACACCCTTTTTGCGCTGTCCGCCACTTCGGGAAATTCGCTATCTCCCAGTGTGCGAACGGCCTTGAGGGCCAGCAAATATTCCTCCTGGGAGGCAACCAGTTCCGGGCTGTAGATCTCGAAGAGCATCTGGTCTTTTTTGACCTCTTCACCTGTAAACCGGACATACAGCTTCTCAACCCAGCCTTCCAGTTTGATATTTACATGAATCAGGTTCCGCTCATCCACATCGACAAGAGCCACGGTTCTGATGGTGTGAGTGATTGGAAGTACCTCGGCTTTCTCGGTTCGCACCCCGATAAGTTGTTGCTTCCTGGCACTGACCATAACTGATTCGGGTTGTTCGGCCTTCATGGCTGGTTCACCGCCAGCCGAAGACATGTCCATACCTTGATGCTCTAATTTGGGAGCTGGTGTTCCCTCCTCAGGAGAATTCATCGCGTGTTTGTCCATATTATTCGACCAATAATAGAACCCAATTCCCGAACCTAAAACCATGACGATGATACCGATGACGACCCAGAACTGTTTCGAACGTGTACTGTGCGCCTCTTCTTGCCTGAATGGCGGAGTATCGGCCTGATCGTCATCCTCTTCGTGAAGAGACGAAAATTTTTTAAATTCACTCATAGTGTTCACCTTGCAAAGGAATGGCAACCACTTCCTCTAATTTGGCGATGGCTATTTCATGCGTGGTTAACTCGCGATGCAAATCAATCTCATCTCGTTGAAGCCGAAGCAGATTATCGAGCATGGTCAGAAAATCTACTTTTCCGACGGCATACCCTGCAATGGAGGACTCGAGGGCCAGAGAAGCCTGTGGGATAATGGCCTTTCCCAACAACTTGACGAGTCGTTCTGCACGCTCGGCCCGGGCAAAGTTGTCCTTTACGCGGAACAAGATATCTTGTGTTGCGGTCCTGTGATCCTTCCGTGCGCTCTCAAGGCGAGACAGAGATTCTTTTACCCCGAACCGTTGCTTGGTCGCATAATAAAGGGGAATTTTAATTCCAATCGATCCAAACGCATCCTGCTGTTCATTTCCTCGAAATGATTGCATATACCCGAGGCTCGCAAAGAAATCGGGATAATAATCACGATTGGCCAGGTCAACTGCGGAATGACTTTGTTCAATAGCTCGGCCTTGCGCATTGATAATCGGCGAGTTTTTCGTGGCCTGTTCATTCAGCTCGGCTAAGGTGTACAGAAGGGGCGTGAGGTGCGGCTCCTCTGGCGCGCCCAACGGGGCTACAGGAGGCCGGTTCAAAATTCGATTGATGTTCGCGTGCAAGGTTTCTTTCTCTTGGTTGAGCGTCATCAGTTGCTCAAGTTCACGGGACAGTTCAACCTGTGCCCGGAACAGGTCTTGCTGAATTCCCTTGCCGACCTTGTACCGAGCCTCGGCTGTCTTCTCAAACTCTTCGAGAATTTTGACATTCTTGCGGACAATCTCAATGGATTTGTGGACGAAGTGTAGAGAAAAGTAGGCCTCCTTGAGCTGTGCGATAACCCGAAGTTGGATTCCCTCATGTATTTCACCCACGCGTTCCGCTCCCTTAGCCGCGATCTCTTTGCGAAGCCCAAGTTTTCCAGGGAAAGGAAATTCTTGCTGAATTTGAAATCGCCCTTCTCTCATAATATCCGGTCCCCGATAGGCCAACCCTACGATTGGATCGGGGAGACTATTGACCTGTGATGGTATCGACTTTGAGGCTTCCCACCGTTGTCTGGCTGCCTGAATTTCCGGGTTCTGCTGGAAAACTTCCTCGATGAGAGTTTGAAGTTTCAAGGGAGGCTCAGCGGAAAAAACCGACAAGCTCGGGAAAAGAGATAGCCACAGCCCTATGACAAAGATCTGTGCGTATGAATGATAGATCCGAATCAATTCCATGAACGTCTCCTCACGTGATGACGAAAATAGTCACAAGGACGTCGGAAGCACGGTTTGTGTCCCACCTCCTTGAATATTCAACTGTGAGGGAAGCTCAATTCAGGAAAACAGAGAAGAGGAGGAATAGAAGAGGATAGGTGTTGGATTGAGGAGTGGTGTGATTGCCAAAAAACTGTGAAACACTGAAATTGGGGATGTCATGTAGCCATGTAAAGGCCGCAACGGAAAGATTTTCAAAAGGCCCATCATTATTTTCAAAAGGTCCCGCAGAACTGGTGAGTTGTTCAGGGCATTCTCCAGTTGTTTGGGAAGAAGAGGAATGGTGGGAAGCTGGTTGAGCGTGGTGTGTGTCGGTGGCCGAGGCTGGCA
>QIMB01000032.1 GCA_003233615.1 Nitrospirota bacterium | reverse complement strand
GTGCTGATTGCAGTAACTACGATACCCTATCATTGTTTTTCAATAACTGTTCCCTTTCGTGTGCCCCTATTGTACCCATGTCTGTTAAGGGCAAATTTGATTGCTGTTTTTCATTAGATATCAAGGTTTTTAATGTATTCCCAACTCCCTTTTTCTCCAAATTACATACAAAGATGGAACAACCAATAGCGTGAGAATGGTTGCGGTCATCATTCCCCCGATCATGGAGGAACGGCAAGACCCTATTTTTGATGGGCTGTTTGAATGAAATGTCTTCTGGTTCTATTGGCAACAGCCACCAGTGAAAGCATGAGAGGGACTTCAACTAAGACACCCACCACCGTGGCCAGTGCTGCGCCGGAGTGGAGGCCAAACACACCAATGGCGACGGCGACGGCCAGTTCAAAGAAGTTGGACGTGCCGATCAGAGCCGCAGGGGCAGCGATATTGTGCGGGACGTTCCACAGATAAGACCAGCCATAGGCCACAAAGAATATACCGTAGCTCTGTATCAGCAAGGGAATGGCAATCAAGCCGATCACGAACGGATTATCCAGAATGGTTTGCGCCTGAAAGCCGAAGAGCAATACAACAGTCGCCAGCAGGCCAATAATTGAATACGGCTCAAGGTGGTTCGCAAAGCGTTTTAACGTGTCTCCATTCCCATTCTTTTTTATGAGAAAATCGCGGGTCACATATCCGGCCACAAGTGGAATCACAACATACAGAACAACGGAGAGTAGGAGGGTTTCCCACGGTACGACTATATCTGTTATGCCAAGCAAAAAGGCCGCGATCGGGGCAAAGGCGAAAACCATGATCAGGTCGTTGATTGACACCTGCACCAGCGTATAGCCAGCATCACCACGTGTAAGCTGGCTCCACACAAACACCATCGCCGTGCAGGGGGCCACACCCAGTAAGATCATTCCGGCAATGTATTCCTTGGCTGTCTGAGGCTCTACTAAACCGGCAAACACATGCTCAAAAAACAGAATGCCCAAAGCTGCCATCGTAAAGGGCTTAACGAGCCAGTTGACCACCAGTGTAATACAGAGGCCGCGCGGCCTGCGTCCAAGGTCTTTCAGACTGGAAAAATCCACTTGTGTCATCATCGGGTAAATCATGACCCATATGAGAACCGCAACAACAAAATTGACGTTGGCATATTGAAGCCCAGCTACCAACTCGAAGAGTGAGGGAAAGCTATAGCCCAATCCAATACCGGTTAGGATACACAGTCCAACCCACAGGCTTAAATAACGGCCAAATAGGCCAAGAGGCGATTGCTCACTCATGGCAGCAATTCTTTTTCAATACGGGTTTTCAGTAAATGGAAGGCTTGGTCAAAGGCAGAGGTGATTTCTTTTTCCGTGCCCGTGGCTTGGCCGTGGGCCGTTACAATCAGATCAAAATGTGTATCAGAAAACTCATCCCATGATTTGCTGCGCGGCTCTCTGGGGTCTACCCCATGGCGGTTCAGCGTTTCAATGGATTGTGGATGAACCTTTCCTGTCGGAACACTTCCAGCACTAAACGTCCGGTAATGTCCCTTACCTAAATGCTGTAAGAGCATCTCTGCCATAATCGAACGGCAGGAATTTCCGGTGCATAAAAATAAAATTTGGGGGAGTGTTTCAGTCACGAGCCACAGCTTTACTCTGAGGGCTGCAACAATCGGCCAACTCAATAATGGAGCAGCCTTTCTTTTTATCTTGACGAATATTGGCTACTTCACGACTACAACAATCCTTAACCAGAAAACTGATTAAATCCCGCATCATTTCAAAATTGGCCACGTAAATAATCGATCGTCCCTCACGACGAGAATTGACGATTCCAGCATTGGATAGATGGGTAAGGTGAAAGGACAGCGTATTTTGTGGCGTGCCAAGTTCTTCACTGATCGCTCCGGCAGGAAGGCCATCAGACCCAGCCTCAACAAGGAGGCGAAATGCCCTTAGGCGGGTTTCCTGAGACAGCGCATCGAATACAATAGTGCGTTTTCTTATATCCATACTTCCAGAATGATGGATATAAAAGGCAAAAGTCAATCTTGACTGAAAATGTAACCGACTACGGCATTCGGTTACATGAGGACATAAAAAATACTTAGGAAGGACAGCAATCCGTTGGTCCTTTGCCTTGAGTTTCCCGTATAGGCGGGCATGGGATCGTCCCAAACGAACAAAAGACGCAACAATCACCTTGGTTTGGTTTCAACATCGTTTGGCATCCCGTGCATTCGTAAAAAAACTGGCAGGCATCGGTTGGCATGGTTTCGGTTTTTTGTGTCTCGCAATTCGGACAGGTAATCGTGGATTCAAGTTGGGTGTGTTCGGGATCACTCATAACCAGCCTCTATCTCTTCAGATACAGAAGGAGGAAACCCGGCATTCGTCGTGGTTTCAATCAGGGTTGGGATATCGATTATTTCGTCATCATAGATTATCACCGCATGATGTTGTTCATATGAAACAGTGGCCTCTTTTACCCCTTCCGTCTTTTCCAAAGCTTTTCGCACCGTCACCGGACATAAGGAACAGGTCAAACTCTTCACATCGAGCGTGACGGTCTGCTCCGTCGCCCTCACATGTTCTGAATTAAAAAAAAATCCCAATCATGGCTAAGCCAACAAGTAAAAATTTCATAACTTCAATCCTCATAAAAATAATGGGCCAAGAGCCTCAACGCTCAAGGCCGCCAAAATCAGGAGCGTGGCTGTCCAAAGTGCCACTTTGACCACACGCTCGGATTGCGAAGTGGCGCATAAAGAACCTTCTTGGCAATTGGCTTTGGGGTTTCCGTAGACCTTCCAAAATCCCACTCCTAAAAACCCAAGGCTCATGACAAGGAAAATTGGCTGATAGGGTGCCAAAGCCATCAGGTAGCTGATCCATGCTCCACTGATACCAAGCAGAAGAAATACAAAGGGGACAATACAACACGTCGAGGCTAAAACCGCCCCGATTAATCCTCCAGTCGCATAGAGGCCTTTTTCTTTCATCATGGTTTCCTCTCTAAATCCATGATACAACCTGTAGTCACTACAGATACAAGGAGTTATTTTAGGGAGAAGAACTATGTTAATCGGAGCCCTTTCAGAACGGACTGGCTGTCACATTGCAACCATTCGCTACGATGAGAAAGAGTATTCAGCAGCAAATCTTCAAAATCAAAACAAGGAAATGTCTAAGGTAGGATGGAATCGGGCTTTTATGTTTCGGTGGAACAACACCCCTCCTGGCTGAATACGCCTTCGTAAGGGATCTCCCCTTGCAATCGTTTGACGTAATGATCGGGGTCCTTTTGAAACACTTCCGGACAATACGGGCATCGGCAAAAAAACACTTCCCATCCCGCGATTTCCATGCGCACCGTCCACTGCACCGGTTTTTCTGCTAAACAGGTGGGGCACACCACGAGCTCCAGGGTTTCCTGAAGGTGTTTTGAAGGGTCTTGATTAAAAAGATCGGCACAACCCTCGCAACAAAAGAAATACTCTGTGTCTTCGTACTGACATGTAGCCCAGCGATCTTCTCCAATTCCCAATCGGATCAAAGAACAACCACAGGTGGGACAAATGACCGTGACTATTGGTTTTGCGGAGTTTGAGAGGTCACTTGTCATGGCATTGGCCTTTGTCTGCTTCATTCATTTCAGCACAACAGTTTTCTGTTACAGGTATTTCTTCACAACACGCTGATTCCTTTTTTT
>QIMB01000247.1 GCA_003233615.1 Nitrospirota bacterium | reverse complement strand
GATGCGCTGGCTGGTGGCAGGACTCCTGAACGACGGCTGGAAATTTTTCGTGACTCGCATATCGGGGCGATTGGAGCAACCGGTTTGGTGCTGAGTCTCGGGCTTCGATATGCGGGATTGATGGCTTTGCCAGATGGGATGCGGGAATTTGCGTTGTTGTGTATGCCGATGATCGGACGATGGTCGATGGTTGTCGGGGTCTGGAGAACGGTTTATCCTCGTGTCGAAGGTTTAGCCGCTTTATTTATTCGTAACTGTTCAACTGTTGATGTGGTGGATGCCTCCTTGCTCATGTGTCTCGGGGTGGGTGTCCTCTTTGGGCCAGTGACTGCGGTGGTGGTCTTTTGTGTCGGGTGCCTGCTTGTTCGATGTTATGTCTGGTGGATCACGAAGAAAATCGGTGGTATCACCGGGGATATTCTAGGATCCATGAATGAAGGTATAGAAATTGTGTTTGTGTTATGTCTGCCGATACTCATGCATTATGACATGAGTGTGTGAGAAATCTGTCATGAGTCGAACCTATCCTAAAATTTGTGAACGATGTGGTGCGGGATTTGATTGTGGTCTCTCCAAATGTTGGTGTGGCGAATATCCTGTGAACGATACGCAGTATGAAAAAATTATCAAACAATATCATGATTGTTTGTGTCCCACATGTTTGTCAACTCTCACTGATCGCCCCCTCTCTTCGTCTTCTGGTGATGCCCTTCATCCGTCCTGATGGATGCCTTCCCGGGGGTGAAATTTCTCGTGGTCTGTCTAGTGGATTTGGCCATCGGAGATCCTCGCTGGCTGCCACATCCCGTTCGTCTCATGGGTCTGGTAATTCAAGCGTGTGAGCGGTGGATCTTTGCGTTGTGCACGACAGCCATTTCCAAAAAAATCACAGGATTGCTGTTGGCCTTAGGCCTGCCTGCTGTGTGTTTTTTCATTGTTCAGACCATGATCCACTATGCAGAAGACCTGCATGAGATTCTTGGTGTTGTTGTGTGGATCATTGGAGGGTACACCACGTTGGCCGCCAGGGATTTGTGGAGTCATGCCATGTCTGTGTATCAGGCGATCACGGAACAGGGCTTGCCAGAGGCACGTCATGCGGTGAGTCACATTGTCGGACGTGATACGAGCCATCTTGCTGAGTCTGACCTGGTTCGGGCGACGATTGAATCGGTTGCTGAAAATACTTCCGATGGTATCGTCGCGCCACTATTCTATCTTGCGTTAGGCGGGCCACCATTGGCGATGGCCTATAAGGCTATCAATACCTTGGATTCCATGGTTGGATATCGTAATGAGCGATATCGTGATGTCGGGTGGGCTTCGGCGCGGCTTGATGATGTGGTGAATTGGATTCCAGCGCGTCTGACGGCTTTGAGCATTATTGCGGCTGCGTCTCTACGATTGGGAAGAGGTCGGGCATCATGGTGCATCTGTCGTCGTGATGCGGGAAAACATCCCAGCCCGAATAGCGGGTGGCCAGAGGCAGCGATGGCTGGAGCGCTTGGAATTCAATTGGGTGGTGTGAATGTCTATGGTGGTTTTGCGGAGGAACGAGCGAGGCTCGGGGATTCCGGGAGTCTTGTAGTTGTTTCCCTGATTCCCATTGCCCTTCAAGTACTAGGATTGGCTTCTCTTTTTCTAGCGATACTATTTTGGGTTGGGGTGGGGTGGTGAATCGACATGAAATCCATGGTGGGCAAGTCTATCAACTCGCAAAACAGCTTGGACGGTCTGTTGAGACGTTGCTCGACTTCAGCGCAAGTGTGAACCCGTTGGGGCCACCAGTATCGGTCGTGCGAGCCATGCGTGATGCGGTCAGCGAATGCCAGCATTATCCTGATCCATACTCAGAAGATCTTCGTCTGTGTCTCTCTCAAGAACATGGAATTCCTGGAGCATCAATTCTGGTGGGTAACGGTTCGGCTGAAATCATTCGGATCCTTCCACAAGCTCTTGCGCTTCGGCATGCATGTATTGTCGGTCCAACCTTTGGGGAATTTGAACATTCCCTTCGATTGGCAGGAGTGAGATGCACCGGTGTTGACGCTGTTTCAGCTCAACGCTATGTCCCTCCGTTTGAGAAGATTGTTGACGTTCTTGAAGAATGGAGACGGGCTTCTGCTAGAAAGGGTCACAAGGCTGGGATGCACAAGAATGCTGTGTTTTTGTGTCATCCAAATAGTCCAACCGGCAGGCGTCTTTCACGACGCGACCTTCAGCAGATAGTTGATACGGTTCATCGAATTGGGTGCTGGATGATCGTTGATGAAGCCTTTGTTGATTGGTGTCCGTCACATTCTTTGATGAAGGACATTGCAGCATCTCCACGATTGCTTATTCTTCGAAGCTTCACCAAGTTTTTTGCCATCCCGGGAATTCGTCTTGGCTATGTTGTTGGAGAGCCAGCAGTCGTTGAATCGATTCGGAAGTATCTCCCTCCATGGTCAGTCAATCATGTCGCACAGGTGGCAGGAGTGGTGGCACTTGCGGATTCACGCTTTCGACAACGAAGTCAGCAGTTTATGCAAGAAGAACGCCCTCGCTTGATAGCGCGATTGCGGAGGATATCCGGTTTGAGGGTGATCCCGTCTCAAGCCAATTTTGTAATGGTAGAAGTCTTCAATGGACGTAGCCCGCAGGATATTGTGGAGCGACTTTGGGCACAAGGGATGTTGGTGAGAGATTGCCAGTCTTTTTCTGGGGTCACTCGGCCGGCCTTACGCATAGCGGTTCGCTTGGCGCGAGAGAACAATAGGTTGGTCAAGGGCTTAACAAAAATTCTGCAAAAGTCCTAATGTTGCACGTTGATGGTCGTGTACATCTTTATTTGACTGCGGATACAGTTTTCAGGCCTTTCGTGGGAATCATACGGTTACTATGGTATAACGAGATGATGCAGCATATAACGAATAACCGTTTTACATGAAGAATGGATTTAGGTTGTGACGGATTTTGTGAAAAAAACTATTGGCGTAGTGTTCGTCGTGCTTCTCGGAGTCGGTGTGTGGGTCTTGTATAGTTCTACGCAGCCAACTGTGTCTCATTTACAAGATACGGATCCATTAGCCAGAGAAGCGTTGCTATTAGTTCAAGAGCATTTGTCGCGTGAAGGCTATACGT
>QIMB01000484.1 GCA_003233615.1 Nitrospirota bacterium | reverse complement strand
CGGGGCAAACGCTCTTTATTGACGCCCGGCGTATGGGCACGCTGGTGGATCGTGTGCATCGCGAGCTTTCCGAGGAGGACCTGAACACCATCGCCGGCGTTTATCACAACTGGCGCAACACAGTAGGGGCGAATTCCAGTGTTCGCCCCTATAAAGATAAAGCGGGTTGGTGGAAGTCCGCCACGCTCGACGACATCACGGCTACGTCTTGACCCCCGGCCGTTATGTAGGCGCAGAAGAGATCGAGGACGATGGTGTACCGTTTGAAGAGAAAATGAAAGAGTTGTCCGCCGAACTCTACCAACAATTCGCCAAAGCCGATGAACTTGAGACCACGATCAGGAAAAATCTGGAACTCCTGGGATTTGGAGAGTAGGTTATGGCAAAAATCAATGTATTGGATAAAGAAATAAGACTCTACAATATCAAAGACGATGATTTTATTTCTCTGACGGATATAGCGAAGTATAAAAACGCCGATGATCCAAGATTTGTCATACAAAACTGGATGCGTACCCGCTTCACAATGGAATTTCTTGGTATTTGGGAGCATTTGAACAATCCCGGTTTTAACCGTGTCGAATTCGAGGCGGTTAGAAACGAATCCGGCAGCAATGCTTTTGTCATGACGCCCAAGAAATGGACAACTCTCACGGGCGCAATCGGTATTGTTTCCAAAGCTGGCCGCTATGGTGGAACATACGCCCACAAGGATATTGCTTTTGAATTTGCGTCCTGGGTCTCGGTGGAGTTCAAGCTCTATCTCATCAAGGAGTTTCAGCGTCTCAAAGATGATGAGCGTAAAACACTGGGCTGGGATATCCGCCGCAACCTGGCAAAAATCAACTACCGCATTCATACCGATGCCATCCAGCAGCATTTGATCCCGCCAACGCTGGACAAAAAGCAAACCTCCCTGGTCTATGCCAGTGAAGCGGATGTACTCAATCTCGCCCTGTTTGGCATGACCGCCGCCCAGTGGCGGGATGCCAACCCCGACAAAGAAGGGAACATGCGGGATGAGGCCGATGTTACCCAACTGGTCTGCCTTTCCAATCTGGAAAACCTCAACGCTCTGTTTATTGCCGAAGGCGCCTCACAACAGGAACGTCTGGAACGTCTCAATCAGATTGCCATTCATCAGATGACTTTACTGGCGGGGGACAAACGAATGAGGCTTAATGAAATTTACCGAGCGATACGAACAATTCTCCAAAGCCGATAAGCTTGAGGCCACGATCAGGAAGAATCTGGAGGCTTTGGGCTATGGAGAGTGAGTGGCAAGAACTTACATTGGCTGATGTCTCTTCTGATGTTTCCTATGGTTACACTGAGAGCGCTACGGATGAGAGAATAGGACCTCGTTTTTTACGAATTACAGATATTCAAGACGGAACCGTTGACTGGAGTACTGTGCCTTACTGTCCAATCTCCGAAAGCAATATAGAAAAATACAAATTGGAATATGGCGATATTGTCGTAGCCAGAACAGGCAATAGCACCGGTGAGAACTATATTTTTGAATCGGACGAGAAGGCTATATTTGCCTCATATCTAATTCGATTCAGGATTACGCCTGAGAAAGCAGTACCGCATTTTGTTTGGTATTCAATGCGTTCCAGCCACTGGTGGGCTTTCATTAATGGTTCAAAAACAGGTTCGGCACAACCGGGGGCGAATGCAAAGGTAATGGGAAGATTCCCTCTACGTCTACCGCCTCTTTCAGAGCAACGTGCTATCGCCTATATTCTCGGTTCGCTGGACGACAAGATCGAGTTGAACCGGCAGATGAACCAAACACTGGAGAAGATGGCCCAGGCCATTTTCAAGAGCTGGTTTATAGACTTCGACCCGGTTCGCGCAAAGGCCGAAGGCCGGGATACCGGCCTACCCAAAGAGATCGCTGACCTCTTCCCTGACAGCTTCGAGGACTCCGAGCTTGGGGAGATTCCGAAGGGATGGGAGGTTAGGCAAGCGAGTGAAGTTGCTGATGTTGCTATTGGGAAAACACCGCCGCGTAAAGAGCATAAATGGTTTTCAAAATCATCTGGTGACATCAGATGGGTGTCAATTCGGGACATGGGAAAATCAGGGGTCTTTGTAAACGAAACATCTGAATATTTAACCGAGGATGCTGTCACAAAATTTAATATTCGTCTTATTCCAAATGATACGGTATTACTTAGTTTCAAGTTAACGCTAGGACGGGTCGCAATCACAGTTGGCGAAATGCTAACAAACGAAGCTATTGCTCACTTTAAAGTGCTAGCAGCGCAACGCATATCATCACACTATCTATACTGTTATTTGAGATGCTTTAATTACAACTTACTTGGAAGCACTTCATCAATTGCAACAGCAGTTAATTCGAAAATCATAAAAGTGATGCCAATCCTAATCCCAGAGGATGGGCTATTGAACGAGTTTGATTCCAGAGCTTATTCAATTTTCGATCAGATAAAAGACAATACTTTCGAAATCATGACTCTTTCTCGTATCCGCGATACCCTACTCCCCAAACTGATCTCTGGCGAACTCCCTATTCCCGCAGTGAAGAAGTTACTGGAGGGCATTAAATGAATTTATCGGACACTAAAATGTACACAAACATACCGAGAAATCGTTCAATTCTTGAACTGTCTTGCGATGAAGCACGTGAGTTTCTGTTGAAACAAGAAAGCTATTGTCGTCTTGATTTGCCTCCCTATTTTCAGTTCAGAAGTTTGCTCGATGGAATAGTAGAGGTGCTCGACGACAAGAGACTCTCGGATTTTCGGAGCGGGAAACCGTGGGAATTTGATGACGTAAATCACCTGATTCTGAGCAACAAGGATGGTAGGTACGCATGGCGTCCTTTGCAGCTAATTCATCCGGCCCTATACGTTTCTTTGCTCAACCGAATCACTGAAACAGATTATTGGACTCAGATTCTTAAAAAATTTGAAGAGTTTGGAAATAATGACAAGATCAAGTGTCTCAGTCTACCGGTTGAATCGTTGACCGATGAGAAGGATGTGGGAGAGCGGATAACCCATTGGTGGCAAGCGGTTGAGCAAGCATCTATTGAGTTGGCACTCGATTATGAATTTGTGTTCCATACTGACATCACAGACTGTTATGGTGCGGTTTATACGCATTCAATCGCTTGGGCTCTTCATACAAAAGCAGTGGCAAAGGGAAATCCTAGGGATTTTGGCCTCATAGGTAATATCATCGATAGTCATATACAGGATATGAGCCAGGGGCAAACCAACGGTATCCCACAGGGCTCTGTGTTAATGGACTTCATCGCGGAGATGGTTCTTGGCTATGCGGATACAGAGTTAACAAAAGGAATAGCCAACCAGGAGATTAAAGATTATCGTATTCTTCGATATCGGGATGACTACCGTATCTTTGTGAACAGTTCACAAGATGGCGAGAAAATTCTTAAGTGCCTTACCGAGGTCATGAACGAACTCGGGCTTAAACTGAACCCCGCAAAGACAGGATCTAGCAATCAAGTAATCAAAGCCTCTGTAAAGATTGATAAGCTTGCGTGGATGAACGGGAAACAGGGAAATAAAAACATTCAGAAGCATTTATTAATCATCCATGGACACAGTGTGAAATACCCCAATGCTGGAAGTTTAGCTATCGCCTTAGGAAATTTTCAAAAACGACTCTTTAGACTTACGGAGTACGATAAGTCTCTGCCATTGATTAGCATTACAGTTGATATCGCGTATCACAACCCAAGAACCTATCCCATCTGTGCAGCAATTCTGAGCAAGCTACTAAGCTTCCTTGGGAGTCGACAGGAAAAACGGGATGTCATCGAGAAAATTCAGAGAAGATTCTCCAGGATACCGAATACAGGCCATATGGAAATATGGCTTCAGAGGATTGCCCTACCATTCTATCCAAGTATTGAGTTTAATGAGCCACTTTGTCGGTTGGTATCAGGCAAGGACTGCTCTATTTGGAATTGCAAATGGATTTCATCGGGTGACTTGAAAAATGTTATTGATGCTAAGCGGATCGTTAATAAGAAACAGCTTAAGGAACTTGATACCGTTGTACCGACCGAAGAAGTGGAACTTTTTATTTCTAGAGACTACCAATGAATCGAATCACCGAAGACGCCATCGAGAAAACCGCCTTGGAGCGAAGAAATTGATCAAGGAGGCCAGGGCGTGAATAGGCGCAACCGCCGTTCTATTCGATTACGTGGATATGATTATTCTCGTGCCGGGGCATATTTTGTCACCATTTGCACACAACATCGGGAATATTTGTTCGGGGATATTGTGAACGGGGAAATGGTATTGAATGACG
>QIMB01000060.1 GCA_003233615.1 Nitrospirota bacterium | reverse complement strand
CAACAACTTCCCATTTTCACATCACACCTTCAGACCATCTTGGGCCGATCTTCCCAGAATCTTGACACGAATTCTGGGGAGCTACTATTTCACGAACCCTTAGGGCGCCTGTAGAGAGGACGAATGAGGAGAGAGTGAAGCCGTTCGCATCAATTGCGCTCCACCTGGCAAAATACCCAAATGCGGCAAGACCCGATTCGCCACATTCCCAAAAAATGGCGCTGCGATTGCTCCACCCCATCTATACTCTTCCTCTTTTGGGTCATCAATCACAACCAACATCGTGAGACATGGTTGTTCAACCGGCACGAACCCTACAAATGAAGCCACGACGTGTGTAGACGAATACTTCCCTGTGGCCGGATTAATTTTTTGAGAAGTCCCTGTCTTGCCAGCAACTCGATATCCCGATAATTTGGCCCGTGTGCCCGTCCCGCTTTCAACAACTGTTTCAAGAATATGGCCCAAACGCGTGGCAGTTCGAGCAGAGATGGGTCGTCGCTTTGGTTCCAGATTAATCGTGAGAATTGAATGCCCACGACCATCCACAACCGACGACACCACGTGTGGGGTCATCAACCACCCTCCATTGGCCACAACAGACATCGCCGTCACCATTTGGATCGGCGTGACAGCAATTTCTTGCCCCATGGCTATAGAAGTGAGACTTCGGCCACTCCATGTATCCAGATCCCACAAAATTCCTGCTGATTCTCCGGAAAGATCAATACCCGTCTTCTCTCCAAAACCAAACGCTTTCAGATATTCAAACATCCGTGGGCGCCCCAATTCGAGTGCCACCTTGATGACTCCCACATTGCTAGACTGTGCCACAGCTTCCGTAAATGTGATCCAACTGGCTTTCGCATGATCATGGACAATGGTGCCTGCGACGGACATTTTCCCATCCCCTCCATAAATCAGAGTGTCAGGTTCCATGATTCCGTCTTCCAACGCTGCGGCAGCCACAACTATTTTTAAAGTCGATCCCGGCTCATACGGATCCGTCACCGCCCAATTTTTCCAATCTTTGGCCGACAGATTCCTGAATTGATTAGGATCAAAGGTTGGATACAAGGCCCACGCTAAGATAGCACCAGTCATAGGATCCATAATCAAAATAGTTCCTGAGGTAGCACCACTCAGGTTCACCGCTTTCGCTAATTCATCTTCAGCAATAAATTGGATTACCTCATCAATCGTCAGCCTGACTTTATACCCTGTGCGATTGCTCGTAGAATCATGATTATCCAGCGATGAGATGATCCCGCCCAAGGCGTCTCGCTGGTACCGCACAAGATTTTTTTCTCCACGTAAAAATGACTCGTAATGAAATTCAATCCCTTCCAAGCCCTGATTCGCATCCCCCGCAAAACCCACAATATGAGCACCCAACTCCTTCTTGGGGTAAAAGCGTTGCGGTCCCCTGATCACTTGCACCCCTGAAATCGCCATCGCTTCAATCTGCTTCGCTCTTTCCTCAGGAATGTGACGTTTGACCCGGACACGCGATCGTGTGCGCTTGAACAGTTTGCGTAATTGTGCAACACGCATATCCAAAACGGGCGCTAAGGCACGTGCGGTTTCCTGAGGGTCTTGGAGGGACTTTGGACTCACAAATACTGAGGTCACATCAACATTCAATGCTAATGGACGGTTATGACGATCAACGATCACGCCACGGTCAGACTGCACTATCATTGATTTTTGATGCTGGCGTTGCACTTCATGTGCGCCAGCATCTGATTGAAATACTTGCAAATAAAACAACCGACACCCAATCAGGGTGAATCCAAGGATGAGACCGAGACAGACAATGCCACTTCGCATTTTGCACACGGGATGAATGTCTTGTGCAGGCGTACTCATGGCAAACTCACAAGAGCGCTGGAAAAATCCCTGACCAATCGGGCAGGCGACCCATCACGTGACTCAGAAGAAAAATTGGCATCAAGGGAAATCATGACCACTTGTCCTTCTTGAGGTACAATGAGCCCTAATTCGTCATGCGCACGCCGGGCAATTTGCTGTGGATCGGTCAATTCTGACAGCCGACCTTGCAACATCTCTTGCTTTTTTTTAAGGACCGTGCGTCGGCTCTCCAAATCTTCCATGTCATAGCCAAGGCGCCACATATCGATCTTGACCCCCACGTAGAAAAGACACCACACACCCAACACGATCATGACCCCGAGTAAGACATTTTTCTTCATGAGGGAGCTCCCTCCGTTAGACGTGTGGCAACCCGCAATTTGGCGCTTCTCGCTCGTGGGTTCTGCTGAATTTCCAGTTCGTCAGCCGTCACCGGTCTTTTTGTCAGTACGGCCATTGTGGGATGCTCTCCTCGGGCTAATGCTCGAAACGTGTGCTTGACCACACGATCTTCTAAGGAATGGAAGGCCACCACACATAAGCGCCCTCCCTCCTTTAAAAGATTCACGGCATCCTGTAAGGCAGGTTGCAGAAGATCTAACTCCTGATTCACCCGAATACGTAGGGCCTGGAAGGTTCGAGTGGCACAATGTATGCGCCCTTTTCTATAGGCGTGAGGAACAGCGCCCTTAATCACCGCTACGAGTGATTGGGTCGTATCCATGTTATAGGTTTTTCGGGACTGAACAATCGCGCGGGCGATTCTTCTGGAGAATCGCTCCTCTCCATAGACAAAAATCAAATCGGCTAACTCCTGCTCTGGAAGCATATTCACCAGATCGGCAGCTTTTGGACCTTCCGTTTGGTTCATGCGCATATCAAGCGGTCCTTCTGAATAAAAGCTAAATCCTCGCTCAGGCTTATCGAGCTGTAACGAGGAAACCCCTAAATCGAAGACAATCCCATCAACCTTCTCAAATCCAGCCTGATGCACTAAATCAATGATGTGGGAGTAATTCCCATTATAGAGCTTTATATTGTCAGCATAGCGTGCTAAGTTTTTCTCCGCATAAGCCAAGGCTTCAGGATCACGATCCATACCAACAAGATAAGCATTTTTTCCTGAATTTTTAAGTATTATTAAGGATGTCCCACCGACTCCCAAGGTACAATCTACATAGATTCCGTCTTGTTTTTGAATCAGCCATTGGCAAATTTCTTCAGCAAGAACAGGGACATGTACATCACTCATTCAATATGTTTCATTTTTGCCATACTTGTGATCATTTTCACCCACTT
>QIMB01000159.1 GCA_003233615.1 Nitrospirota bacterium | reverse complement strand
AGACGGTTGAACGAGACTGGCTCCTTCGATCACTGATTCGGCTAGGGTATTCCCGTGTCTCGTTGGCCGAAATTCCTGGCGAGTTCAGTGTGCGCGGGGGCATTGTGGATATATTCTCTACAGCCCATGATAATCCCGTACGCATCGAATTCCTTGGTGACACCGTCGAATCCATTCGTATCTTTGATCCCTCCACGCAAGAATCGATCACGCGGCTCAAGGAAACCTGGATTCTTCCAACGCGAGAATTTATCCCTCCCCCGTCACTCAGCAAGAGGAGGCTGACCCGTCTCCCATTACTCCGAGCATGGAATGGGATCTGCCACGCTATTACCCTCAACTCGTCACACTCTGTGACTATGTGCAGAATCCCTTGACGGTCTGGCTTTCTCGTCCGGTTGATCTGAATACGACCGCTGCTAGCTTCTGGAACACACTCCTGGAAACATGGGAAGAATTAGATACTGACCATGGACATGCCGAGCCAGATCAGCTCTATGAAATGTGGGATACGCTCAAACTATTTATCAGTATGTGCCCCACCATCTTATGGGATAGCGTCGCGCCCGATTCTACGACTATTCCTCATGTGCCGATGTCCTTGACTGCCCAATCCCCAGCCAGTGTGGGTTTGGGCGTACGCGGGTTGCCGTTTAAAGAAACCCTCACAAAACTTGATCAATTGCGTACAGAGACCGGAATTTTTCTCGTGGCGCGCAGTGCTGGACAAGTCGAACGATTGGTCGCTCTCCTGCACGACCATGGATTTCCCGCCAATACCTGGCAGTGCCCTTTCCCGGACCACGTGGAAGATGGCCGGTTCCCCTTCTATTGCCTAGAAGGGGAATTGTCAGCGGGATTCATCTCTCATGATGGCCGGCTGGCGTTTGTCACAGAAGAAGAACTCTTTGGAAAAGGCATTCGACATCGCCCACAGACCAAATCCCCGACCGCGAAATTTTTCGCGGTGGTAGATGATCTGAAAGAAGGCGACCTGGTGGTCCATCTTCAACATGGCATCGGACGATACCTAGGCTTGCGACGCCTGGAAGTCCAAGACTGCACGAGTGATTATGTGTTGTTGCAATTCGGAGGCACCGATACGCTGTATGTTCCCTTAGACCGGCTGAATCAGATTCATCGGTATCGCGGGGCCGAGCAACGTTCCCCACGATTGGACCGGCTCGGCGGGACAGCCTGGGGGAAAATAAAAGCCAAAGTCAAAAAGGGCATTGAAGACATGACAGAGGAATTGGTGGAGCTGTATGCCAACCGGGAAGTGGCCCGTCGAACCGCCTACCATGAAGACACCCTACTCGTGCATGAATTCGAAGCGGGCTTTGAGTATGATGAAACACCCGACCAACAAAAGGCTATTGAAGAAATTAGCCGGGACATGGAATCCCCCAAACCCATGGATCGTCTCGTTTGTGGCGACGTGGGTTATGGCAAAACGGAAGTAGCCATGCGGGCGGCATTTAAAGCGGTGCAGGCCAATCGTCAGGTGGCCGTGTTAGTTCCGACAACACTCTTAGCTCAACAACATTATGAAACTTTTTCGCTCCGGTTTGCGCCGTTTCCGGTAAAGATTGGTGTGTTATCACGATTCCAAACGACGGCGGAAATCAAAGCCACATTGAAAGATCTCGCTGCCGGGCTGATCGATATTGTGATAGGCACACACCGCGTCGTCCAAAAAGATGTGCTGTTCAAACAATTAGGCCTCGTCATCATCGACGAAGAACAATGGTTTGGCGTCCGGCACAAAGAACGACTGAAACAACTCCGGACACAAGTAGATGTGTTGACCCTCTCGGCCACACCCATTCCGCGTACCTTGCAAATGGCTTTTTCGGGTGTACGAGATTTATCGATTATTGAAACGGCACCGCCAGGCCGGTTAGCCGTTGAAACCCAAGTCCTCCGGTTTGATCCAACGGTTGTGAGAGAAGCTCTTCGTCACGAACTGGCACGTGGAGGGCAAGCCTTTTATGTCCACAACCGTGTCGAAACCATGGAAGAGACTGGCGCATGGCTTCAGGACTTAGTGCCCGAAGCACGTGTCCTAATGGCCCATGGGCAAATGCATGAGAAACTGTTGGAGCGGGTCATGCTTCAATTTATCCATCACGAAGCGGATGTGCTCTTAGCGTCAGCCATTATTCAATCGGGGCTCGACGTTCCCAATGCCAATACCATGCTCGTTGACCGAGCGGATATGTTTGGCCTCTCCCAATTGTATCAATTGCGGGGACGGGTAGGGCGCGGCGGACAGCAGGCATTTGCCTATCTCTTTATTCCTAATGAAGAAACATTGAGTACCGACGCCCAAAAACGAATGATTGCCATTCAGGAATTTGCTGAACTCGGGTCTGGCTTCCGCATTGCCGCGGCGGATCTCGAAATTCGTGGCGCCGGCAATTTACTTGGCAAACAACAGTCCGGCAATATTGCCTCTGTCGGGTTGGATCTCTATTTACAAATGGTGGAGGATGCCGTCAAAAAACTCAAAGGGCATGAAGTGCAGGAAGAATGGGAACCGACCCTACAGTTGGATGTCTCCGCCTTCATTCCAGAAGCGTATGTCGAAGATGCCTCACAGCGTTTAGGACTGTACAAACGATTGACTGGCAGCGAGCGGCTGGGAGACTTAGCCTTGCTCTATGGGGAAACATTGGATCGCTTTGGCGTCCTGCCGAAGTCTATGGAACGCCTTTTTGAAGTCATGCAGATACGGGTATTGGCCAAAACTCTCAAACTAGAATATGTTGAAGCCCGACAGGGGGTGGTCACGATCCGATTTCACGACCAGGCTAAATTGCCTGAACACGGTTTCCGTCAATTGATTGATGTGTGGAAAGAATGTGTAGAATTTCTCTCCCCAAGAGCATTCCGCGTCACCATGACCAAGCAGGAGTGGGGCGACATGTACCCGCAGGTCAATACGTTACTTCAAAGCTTAGTTCAATCCATGGCCACCCAAGAGGAAACATGACACATCCAACAACCCATAGACCGCTCACTCCTTACTCCTTACTCCTCACATTTCACATGTTCAGAGGACGACGTAGACAAACCTCCACCTCCGCGAGGGCCTATTTTTTAACAATCCCTTTTACTGTTGTTCTTGTGACCTGGTGGCTACTCGCTCCTCCATTGAGCGTAGGATTCACAGATCGAATCGTGGCTGTCGTGAACAAAGAGGTGATTACCTGGTCGGATCTTCAACAAGAAATACAGGACGAACACAGTCGCCTGAAAGCCAAATATCGTGGGAACGAATTAGAACGCCGATATACCCAAAAACAACGGGACGTCCTCAACAAGCTCATTGACGAACGACTCTTGTTTCAGAAAGCCAAAAACAAAGGGATCTCGGTCACACAAGAAGAAATCGATGCCACTCTCCGACGAACGCCCCTTTCCCCGACACAAACGGAAGA
>QIMB01000144.1 GCA_003233615.1 Nitrospirota bacterium | reverse complement strand
GTCGTACTTGCTGCTCATTGAGATCCTTACCCACAGGTTGAGCCAGAGTGAACCATGTACCATCTAGTGTGAGTTTATTGCGGTGGCCTGCAAAAAACCAGTTGATGGCAGTAGTGTAGGCTGAGAGTTTGTCGTTCTTCGCTGAAACATTCGGGTCCACGAATGCATAGCGGAAGGCGATTTCTAAAGGTTTGGGAATAACAGGGATGAGGTAATGAGGAAAGTACCCGATTTGAGCATAACTTCCCATGAGGTTCGTCTTGTGGCCAGCGGCTCCTTCGCGAACATTCTTGTCCTTTATTTCTTTCCAATGATATTCATGTTGAATGGAGAGGCCACGCCATTTAAAGGCGAATTCCTCCATCATCCCCTGCATACGGAATTGTCCATCAGTTGCTGCGCTATCGCTCGTGTAAGGCAGACCAGCGGCATTAGGGAATCCCAACGTGCCACATCCGCCGGAAGACCACCTTGTACATTTGCCGATGTTGGTATAGGCCGCAAAAGCGGCACTTCCCGCTGGTTGTTTATGATACGTAATGTCACTTTGTGTCCATTTCAGGTCCCGGCCTAAGAAATTCCATTGCCATCGTCCCATATACATCATATTGGCGTCATCATTAGCTTCTCCTCTGCCCGACCCATTCCAGACACCGGCATAATATCTCGAGTCAAGCAAGGTTCCAGGAGCCAAATGTCCGTAGACCATAGCCCCCATTTGGCGGTCTAGCGTAAAGACCGTGTTGACAATCGATCGTTCGACGAACTGCTGCTTACCCGAGGAGTCCACACGCTCTCGGTTATAATTGATTTTCCATTGGCCTACCCGCAATTGTAGCCACTTCCATTTACTGAGATCGATTCGCCAATCGAGCAGCCGAACCCCGGACTGTGAGGCATCGACACCCGAATTTCGAGTGGATTGCCAGTCCATTTCAAAATAGTATTTTATCCATGGTTTGTAGCCATGACCGCCGATCTTCATCCGAACACGACGCAACTCAAACGTACTTTCTTTATCGCCATCTTCCTGGAAATCGCTGAAACTATCGGGATCAGTTCGTCGAGAGTAGCTGTATCGCATTTGGGATCGCCATTGAATGGCTGTTTTCCAATTTCCATCCAGAGTTTCTAACGTAAACCCTTTTTCCCCCCAGCCGGCTCTCACTGGAAATTGCTCGGCCTGTTTTTTTTGGGCTTCTTCTGTCTTTTTTTCTTCTGCAGCCTGAATACGGATCCAGTCCTCTTTGGTAATCATACCCTTTTCTTTGAGCACGTCGGAAAGCGTGTCTCCAGCCAAGGCATGACCCTGCAGCATGAAACCTAGACATAGGACTGTGAAAACCAATCGAGAAACCTTCATGAATACGGTCTCCTCTTGTCGAATAAGAAAGCAGGAATTGCATGTGCTCTGATGAGTTTCATCGTTGTTGAAATTGATACTAGAGGATGTGTGTTACGACCATGTTAAGACCAGATCAAACGGTCGTAAACTTGATAGGGGTTGAGGAGAGTCGTTGAAGGGGTGTTAGCCCCGTGCCCCGGAGAAATACGCAGCGGTCAATTCGTGTTGAGGAGTTTCAAAAATGTCTTGAGCGGGCCCATATTCGACGAGTTGTCCGACTCCGTGTATTGGCCAAAAAAACCCAACGTAATCTGCAATACGGCGTGCTTGGGCTAGATTGTGCGTCACGATCACCACCGTATATTGGCCACGTAAACTCACAATGAGGTCTTCGACAATTCCGCTGGAGATGGGGTCTAAGGCGCTGCAAGGTTCATCGAGTAGAAGAATCTCCGGTGACAAGACCAAAGCCCGTGCAAGGCACAGACGTTGTTGCTGCCCACCCGATAAGGTTTGGGCTAGGTGATGTAATCGGTCTTTGACTTCATCCCACAGCCCGACCTGTTGTAACGCTGTTTCGATGGTTAAGGTCAATGATGTTTTCGCATGCATGCCATGTTCACGGAGCGGGATTTCGAGATTCTTTTTGATGGAAAAGGGGAAGACGGTGGGCTTTTGAAAGATCATGCCGACCTGACGACGCAAATGCAAGAGATTCGTAGAGGAAGACATGAGGTCTAACTCATTCATGTGCAATCGGCCGGAGACCTGACAGTCGGGAATGAGATCCGTTAAACGATTGATGCTCATGAGAAAGCTGGATTTACCACAGCCTGATGGCCCGACCAACGCCGTAATACAGCCCTTATTGATCTCGAGATTCACATTCCGAAGAGCCATGTGTTTGTGATAGGTGATGGAAAGATCTTCAGCGCGAATGTGGGGTATCGGCTCACAGCACAGCTGAGCCGATTGATAGGGTCGCCAGGATTGAATGCCTGACAGCGTTTCCCGGGTCTGTCTTAGGTTGGGAGCTGATTGAGTGTGGTCCATTTTTCAGCAATCCTTGATGCAGAAAAATTAATGATGAGTAACAGACCAACGAGGACAAGAGCGGTGGCATACGCATGGGGATTGCCTCCTGCAACGTTCATGGCCAGGTCATAAATATGAATGGACAAGGCCCGACCGGAATCCATCAAAGATTCGGGCATTCGGTCCACATACCCGCTGGTAAAGATCAGCGCCGCTGTTTCTGCCATCGCGCGTCCTAGTCCGAGGATACATCCCACGAGCAAACCCGGTACGGCAGCCGGAAGCAGGATATGCTGAATAGTTGCTCTCTTGGATATTCCCAGCGCGGCTGCAGAGAGTCGTTGGTCTTGTGCAATCGCCCGAAAACTTTCTTCTACGGTGCGAATCAAGATGGGTAACACCATGCAGGCCAGGGTGAGTCCGCCGGAGAGAATAGAAAATCCTAAACCTAAAATTTGGCAAAAAAAGGCGTTGCCAAATAACCCGAAGACAATGGATGGGACTCCTGCTAATACATCAAGTGAGCCTCGAATCACTCGTCCGATCACGTGATTGTTTTGAGTGTATTCCGAGAGAAAAAGGGCCGTTCCTAATCCAATTGGCATGACGACTGCCATGCATATGCTGACGATCAATCCTGTAGAAATAAGAATAGGTCCAATCCCACCTTCGCGTCCGGCGTTCTGTGGAGCTGCGAACACAAAGTTTAAGGATAGGTGAGGCCACCCATGCCACAGGAGATCCCCGATCAACCAAAAAAAAGGCATGGTGATCACTGTGGCGACTGTCCAGACCATCAGCGTTG
>QIMB01000081.1 GCA_003233615.1 Nitrospirota bacterium | reverse complement strand
GGCAAGCTTCAATTTCTTCCTCTTTTTCCCTTTGGATTCTTTTTGTTGGTGAACGATTTCACGTCGAGGGTAGACGTAGTCGTGAAAATTAATATCCCCCTACCCCGCCCATTATTTTCAGGAAAAAGGGATCTGTCAGAAATTATTCACTCCCGGTTTCAGTCCCAGTTCGGAATCTACCTGAATCACACTTCATCACAACCAAAAAGCTTGAATGTCTTGTCTTGATGGGCGGATTGTGGCACTCTATCTTCCTTAATCATTCTGTATCATAAGTAGGTGGGATAGGATTCTGGTTCTGGCTGTGAGGGTTCGAATCCTTCTCCCCCAGCCAACATATTCTTCTGGCAGTTTCGTGTTCTCTGGAGGCTGATAGGGAAGCAGATACATATAAATGAAACGAGCAAAAGTCTTTGAGATACTGACTCGCGTTAAACCGGATTTGGTGTCATGTTTTGGAGTTGTCCGGTTGAGTGTGTTCGGTTCTACTGTTCGTGACGAAGCTCAGCCGGATAGTGATGTGGATATTGTCGTGTCATTTGATGGCCCAGCCACCTCTCGACGATACTTCGGCGTACAGTTTCATCTTGAGGATGCCCTGGGGTGTTCCGTTGATCTCGTGACTGAAAAAGCATTGCGCCAGGAATTGCGCCCATTCATTGAACAGGAGGCGGTGAGTGTCTGAGCGCGAATGGCGTTTTTATGTTGACGATATGATTGGTTTTGTCGAAAAAGTGATTGCCTATACGGATGGCTTAGATCAAAACGAGTTTGTGAAAAGTGGCTTGAACTATGATGCCGCTGTGCGGAATTTGGAATTGATTGGTGAAGCTGCCATGCCTATCCCAGATAAAATTCGTCATTCCTATCAAGCAATATCCTGGCGGCAGTTGATTGCCACCCGCAATTGTCTCATTCATGGGTATTTAGGAATTGATAACGATACGCTCTGGAGTATCATTACGGATGATATTCCTATTTTGTTACCTGCGTTGAAGAATTTGAAAAGCCAGGTCCAATAAGGCACGAGACTTCTCTTGAATTCGCCTAGTTGGTGAGGGTTCGACGCCTTCTCCCGCAGCCAACTATTTGCCATTCCTCAATCACGCTGTTCCGTATATTCTTCTCTCACCATCTGTTTTTCTGGTATTATCAACATACGCCATATTGAGCTTTGTCTACGCATGGAACTGGTAACCTAATCCCCGACAATGCATTATTCATGGCTGCTCACGTAGGATTCCATATGAATTTTTTTTCCGTTTGCCTTCGAGGGCGATGGACCCTCAAGGTTCTTCTTATCAGCACTGTTCTCATGACATGGTCTATGAGCCCTTGCGCGTTTGCAGAGGACAGGAAGGCGCAGTCAGAGGATATGGTTGCCGATCATGTGGAAGCCGTGTGGATGGATGGTTCTGCCAGCCGTGCGCTGACTATTCTTGACCAAGAGATTCGAGACCAACCGCTCGCTTTTTCGCTCCAGAAATTACGTGGCGATATTCTTGCGACTTCCCGTCGTGAACAGGCAGCCATACAGGCCTATGAGGCGGTGCTCCAGAGAGCTCCAGAGGCCTTGGATGTTCGATGGGCCAAATGGAGTGTGTTGCTTCGTTCTGGACAGGGAGATCATGCAATCAGCGAGCTTCAACGGATAGCTCAGCACGATGCCAATAATCCTTTAGTTCCTCTGAGGTTAGCGCACGAGCTACGAAGACTTGATCGATTGGAAGAATCCTTGGAGTGGTATCAGAAGGCGGTGGCTCTGGCTCCGGATTATCCGGGCTGGCGGCTGGCTCTGGCTCGGGCACGTTTTGATGTGTTGGATGGACGGGGTGCACGCGACGAAGTCCAGCGTGTATTGAAAATGGTAGCCCCCGGTTCTCCCGAGGAAACGGCTGCTCGGAGTCTGCTATCGATTGTCTATGGGGCGACCAAAGAGCGTGGTCGACGGTATCAGTCTATTTTCAGTCCAGAAGGGACTGCGGAAGAGCGGAAGGAATGGGCATCCATTCGTGCGGATGCATGGAGGTCTTTCGAGGCGGGTCGTTTTACGGAAGCTGAGCCGCTCTTACGAAAAGTGCTGGACCTCAAACCCAGTGATTTTGGAGCGACCCATGATTTGGGGGTCACCTTAATGGAGCTTGGTCTGTGCGAGGAGGCCATTCCTGTTCTTGAAACAGTACTCACCTTGACGGCATCTGACGAAGTGTACGCGGACGCGTTTTTTCAGATTGGCCAATGTTTGGCAGAGATGGACCAGTGGGCTGAAGCATTAGTCCACTTTGAAATACTCTATGACGCAGCCATTGAATTTGAAGAAAGCACGAAAGACGTTCCAGTGAAGGGGGGGATTCGAATTCTCGACAGCACAAAACTTGAGCATTGGCTGGAGAAGGCTTGGCAACATACTCCACGTACTGAAAGCCCAAGACCGAAGGTTGCTCGCGAGGACTCTGTCACGTCCACAGATCTTCCTACGCCTCCCCCGATTTCTATTGAGGAATTCTATAAAAAAATCGCCGCAGAAAGGGTGAAGCCTGATGACCCGATTGCGACGCGCGCATCACTGATGGGACGAGATGCCGATTTCAGTTGGTTTCGATTTGTGATCCCTGCCAGTCGAGTTATGCGAGATGATATGCCCGGGGGTGCCCATGAGTTTATTCCGATCGATCCGGGTGATACCTTCACAACACAGCAAGAGATTTACGTTGTGTTTGGACTTGTCACGTCCTCCTTTGATGAGGTGCCCCTCACAGCAGAATGTTTTCTTGAAACATCCAGAATTGCTGAGGAGCAGATCGCTGTAGCCCGGGACCACATTGTGATGTCTATGAATGAACAATCCGGCTATTTTATCTTATCCCCACCTGAAACCGGGTGGTCGCCTGGCCTTCACCTGTGCGGTTTGTTTGTAGGAGAGGACGTGTCTGCTTATACTCACGCAGACGAAGTCAGGTTTCGAATTATAGATCTTGCTCACACAGAATGAGCCGGATGAATTCCCTGTTAGAGTGTGCGCTTTCCTGTCTTTCCCCTCTTTTCTAACCAAGGTGGTCATGTGGACGTGAGTTTACGATGGTTGTGGGTAGCAATGCTTGGTGGGAGTATTATGCTGGCCGTGCCAGGCAATACTGAGCTGACGACGATTGCAGGTACTGTAGTGGGCCATTTTTTTTCTGCGT
>QIMB01000074.1 GCA_003233615.1 Nitrospirota bacterium | reverse complement strand
GCTGTCTATATTGCCAATGTGTTAGAAGGGGGAGGAATGCCCCAAGACAGTGATGGAGTGATCGGTTGGGAGGGCGAAGCCTATTTACTAGGTTTGGGGTTATGGGACGAACTCCCACATTGGCAAGGATGGATGCGAGACCTGTCTCATCTCTCTGTGTAATGGAACAATTGTGTTCGCCCGCGATTGAGCAAGGGTGGGTTCTACATCTTTGACGGTGGCTTCAGATGCCATGTTTCTCCTTTCCCGAGAATCCCTGTATTTCCTTCCAAAATTTTTTTCTGCTTCTCATTCTGAAAATACACGACTGAATACAATTCAGTGGCGCACTGATGGGTTGTATGCGCCTAGTCTGTCACGTTGACGGCCGGCAGTAATCCCGTTTCTTTTTTTCGAGTAAACCTCAGATTTTTTTTGACCCACTGCGAATACGCCTTTAAGGTTTTTGGCGAATAATGTCGGACTGTAATTTCGGCTTACACGATGGTAAGCATCCAGCCATTGAGCCGCGTGTTCGGAAGCTTGGTGTATCTGTCGGTTCAATACGAGTTGTTGTGAACAAGCGCAATACAAAGAGACGGCATGGGAAGCGTGCTCTCGCTGTGTAACCGGTTGCTGTTTGTGTGTTAATTTATTTTAAAAAATGGGAAAGGGTTTCCTTCTGAGATGGTGCATATTGGCATTGTTGTCAAAAGTCCAGATCAAAACGTAGCCACTTTCTGTACTGCGGTCGGACGGTTTCCGGCAGTGCCATGTTGACTAACTGTGCATCGAATTGGGTGAATATTTCAGATGAAACGTCAATCATGGTATTCACACGCCTTTCCGGCTAATACTCTTTTTATCATATTATTGGAACTATATTCGGCAATATTTCGCAAAAGTGTTGTCATGAAAATCAATACAGGTTGCAGTATTTCATCACTATTCGTATTATCCGATAAAACTACATACTAACTTGTTGGCTGCCGTGGGCGGCAACCAACGCCCGGTTGAAGAGCGCACATAGTTGAATCCTATCGAAGTGCTCCCCATGTCCACCAACCATCGGTTTGAGCCAGACGCGCAGAGGCTGTGCTCCTCAACCGGGCGTTATGTTTTTCAAGACAAATAGGGGAGATTAAATGGTGAAATCAAAGGTTATTTGCGTTCTATTAATGGTGGCAATGAATTTTGGTTGTGTGTCAAATATGAATAAAATCAGTAATACTGAACATGAAAAAGGAATATTTGAGCGTGTGACAGGAACGTGGGGTTGGAAGGATAATGAAGACCTAAATTGTATTAATCGTCCAGCAGAATTTGTCTTTGGGCCGAATGATAAAACTTTTCGTATACAAGGAGAGAAACCAAGGCTTATGCATGATGGAACAACTAGGGAATATGTAGATTATGAGATCGTTAGTAGTAGCGACAACTCTATAACTATGAAAATGGAAAACGAAACCAGGAAGAATAAAAAAGGTGAGCTAACTTTGTGGAAGTTGGTTCTAGTATCTGACAATCAATTTTTCTGGGAAAAGACTGGAGAACCAGATCACCAATGGGGGCCAATCATTAGATGTAACTAAAATGACCACGGGAATAGCAAAACATAACAAGGCAAATTCAGCCGACCCATTTCCGCAGTGTTTCGTTTGTGGCGAATGCCACAAGCCTCACCCCGCTACAATGGTCGGCTGATTTGCGGCGTTATGTGTAAGATTACCTATTAAAGAAGAGAGAACGATTGATAGTGAAAGAGGGCAAGTAACTTGAAGCGCTGCACAGGTTTACGAAGAATTCTTTCTCCCTGCACTTTTTCAGGAATGGGTATAGGTCAAGTAGCTTTCCTTACCTAAAAACGGCAGTTGGATCACGAAAGTCTGCACAACCCCTTGACGCGCCTAGGAAACATACAAATTGACTCATCACCCACAAGGTGACCACGCAATTTGTAGATTCCCTATGCACATCAATTGTTTGCACAGCTTTTTCGTGCTCAACTGCCGTCTTAAGGTTTAACCTTTCGAGATCCAACTGCGGTCTAGGTTAAAAAGCCTCGATAGACCGAATAAGTCTGCCTGCATTTTTTCAAGACCCAGGCATCCCAAGATTTTGACACATCTGATCCATACGAATTGCTCAACGTAGGTTTGAGTATTCTTTAAGTTGATGAGTGAGACGCGGATAACAGGTATGAAGTCAGCAGAGGTCGAGCCTGGGGGTAAGTAGATTTTTTTAGATTCAGATCTACCTAGACTGGTGATATGCCTCGATCCCAATTTCTCTTGACAGGTTTTGTTGAACGCACTATAGTCCGGCTCGTTTGAGCCTAGAAGGAAGGAGGTATTCGTGAGTGTCGAAAAAATGGAAAAGTTGGAAGTTCGAGTTCGAAAGTTGCTCGATTTGGTTGTCGAATTACGGCAGGATAAATCAACTCTTGAACAAGAGCTAGAATCCACGCGTGAGCGGTTAGCCAAGCAGGAAGATATGTCGGAAGGTTGGGAAGATGAGCGGAGCACCATACGTTCGAAAATTGAAAAGGTGCTCGACGAGCTTGAGTTCCTGGACCGTTCGAACGAGTAACGAGGGAACGGAATCATGACGAAGACCATAGAGGTTGAAGTCTTTGGTCATCGATTCTCTCTGCAAGGCGAGGGGGATGAGGCCTATTTTCATGAATTAGCTGAGTATGTTGACGCGCAAATGCGTACATTGGCTAAACAAACTCGAACAAGCACACCTACCAAAATCGCCATTTTGACGGCCATTAATGTCACCGATCAGCTCTTTCGTCAACAGCGTAAAGATTCTGGTGACAGTGAAATGGAGCGTCGTGCACAACTCTTAGTTGAAGTCATCGACGAACATTTAGAATCTCCCACTTAGCTAAGGGTTTGTGAAACAATAATTTCCCATTTTCATAGTCCATCTTTCACGCCAGCTTGCGCTGATACTCCTTTCAAAATCCTCAAAGGCCTTCCTCTCACCTACGGTTTTACGAATCATACGAAAACTATTGTTCTACTCATATAGTTTTCTCAAGGATATTCAGTCAAGCATATTGTTGAGTCGCGCGAAGTATCTGGCTGAGCCATTGTTTGGTTGGGCTGGGCTAGTGAGTATTTTCCAATCCATAAATGAGTCTGAACTCCGAGGCAAGAGTGAGTGAGTCAGCCGATGTTCTGAGTTCGTTCATGAATCGTCGTG
>QIMB01000434.1 GCA_003233615.1 Nitrospirota bacterium | reverse complement strand
GGTCTACCGTGGACAATTGGATGGGAGTCGCCCGGGTAATGGCCAGCCTGTAACCGGGAAGGATTTGCGTGCAGCGCTTGATGCCGTGTTAGGAGGGCAGCCTGTTTCGAGTCAGCAACGTCCGAGTGCAGGATGTAATATCAAATGGAAGCCGGGTAACGAACCGGACTATTAGGAAGACGTGAAAAGGTAGAAGGGAAAAGTGAAAAGGTGAAGAAAAGGACTGATTATTAACTCGGCAGTTAAATATAGAGGCAATACCTCGTGAATTTGCTATACTCCTTGAATGAAAAATGATGATGCACGAACACTGACAACCGAAGCTCAGGAACAGTTACGAAAACAGGCCATCCGTCTGCGGAAACGAGGAGAGACCTACAAGGCGATTGGCGCGATTCTTGGCGTCCACAAGCATACGGCTTGGAAATGGTGGAAGAAATATCAGGCTCAAGGCGCCAAGGGCTTGAAAATTCAGACACGCGGCAGACGGGTCGGCGCACAACGTCGCCTTGAGATTGCTCAGGAATTACGGATTCAGCAATTGATCACCGACCACACGCCGGATCAGTTAAAGCGCACTTTTGCCTTGTGGACTCGTCAAGCGGTGCAGGAGATCATTCAATTTGAGTATGGGGTTCGGATGCCGATTCGAACAATCGGCGCCTACCTTCAGCGTTGGGGCTTCACCCCACAGAAGCCTGCAAAGCAAGCCTATGAACAACGCCCCGCCGCAGTCCAGAAATGGCTGAACGAAGAGTACGGAGCCATGGCGCAACGAGCCAAACACGAGCAGGCGGAGATTCATTGGGGCGATGAGACGGGGATACGTAGTGACAGTCAGCATGGGCGAAGTTATGCCCCGAAAGGCAAGACGCCGGTGATTCGCTTATCGGCGAAACGAACCTCGGTCAACATGATTTCCACGGTCACCAATCAGGGGAAAGTCCGTTTCATGATATACAAGGAAACGATGAGCGCCCAGGTGCTGATCACATTCATGAAGCAGTTGATCAAGGGGACTGGGAGGAAGATCTTCCTGGTCTTAGACAATTTGCGAGTCCATCATGCCAAGCTTGTCAAAGAATGGGTGGACAAGCACTGTCAAGAAATCGAGCTCTTTTATCTCCCATCGTATTCACCAGAGTTGAATCCGGATGAGTACTTGAACGGCGACTTGAAAGCTGGCGTCCATTCCCGACCGCCTTCAAGGAGTCAGAAGCATCTGATCAAAAAAGTCAAATCGCATATGGTGAAGCTCCAAAAATTACCAGCAAGAGTGAGCCGTTATTTTAAACATCCCAAAATCGCCTATGCGGCATAATCTCCCTTTTTAATTGCCGGGTTAATAAAATAGCTGTAGTCTCATATTCACCCGAAATAGTTCCAGGAAGGATTAAAAAGGATTTTCCGTTAGTAAAATGTCCATGACCTGCAAAATAAAAGAGGATCGTATCCCCTTCCCTAGACCCATTAACGGTTTCTTGAATTTTTCCTAGTATTTCAGCCGGAGTCTGCTGTTCTTTGGGCGTAAGATTTAGATGGAGGGTATGCTGCGTCGCGAAATCACATTTTTGTGTAAGGGTTAACTTCAGGGCCACCTCTTGAAGAATTTTTATTCATCACGACATCCAGCGTCTGCTCATCCCATCCACACATCTTTCTGAGTCTTTTGATGGACTGCCTGTTGGTTTTGGCCAGCTGCAATACATTCAGCGCCACATGCCGGATGATCGCCATGACATAGGGGGCATTGCCCTTTCGAATCCTCGAATAATCTTCATTGAACGACATGTCGAGCACCCAGTGGAGCGTGTTCTCAATGGCCCAATGACTTCGAATGCTTTTCAGCACTCTCTCAGGTGGATCTTCGAGTGAGGAAATATAATACCTGACGTCGTTCGTTGTGTTCTTTGATTCCCTCACAGAGTGGATTTTGATGATACTTCGGATTGAGGCCCACTTGGGATGTCGGTGTTGTAACCATGCGACGTCAGTCCCAACCCAGCATTCTCTGGTTTCGACACGTCCATGCCCCTTGTCGCAATCAATATGACGGTCGAGATGCTGGGCAAGCTGGTGATCAGCAAAATAGGTGGTGACATCTTCGGATAAATGGCTTTGGTTGCCTTTGAGGGAAAAAATATACTCGCCACCTTTTTGAATAATTTGATTCGCAATCTTCACCTGGCAGCCCATGGCATCGATGGTAATAATATGGCCTTTGACATCGAGCCACTTCAGCATTTTGGGGATTGCCGTAATTTCATTACTTTTGTGAGAAACTTTTTCTTGCCCAAGGACAATGCGGGCTTCGGTCGCAAAGGCACTGAGGACATGGAGCATTTTCGTCTCGCCATCAAAGCTGTGCCGCAAGCTTTTGCCGTCAATGGCGATCACGTTCACGTCGGCTTTCTTGGCAATGCCCTCGACCCATTTCCGAAAGAGTGCTTCAAATTCATCCGGGTCAATATGTCGGTAAAACCGACGCAGAGTATCATCGCTGGGTGTGCCATTGACGTACTCGAGATATTGCCGCAAATAGGGGAGTTTGAGTTTGCCAAAATCCTCGATATCTTGCCAGCCTTCCGCGCCACAGATGCAGGCGCAGAGGCTCAGCAGCAAGATTTCTTCGACAGGATAGAGCTGATTGCGTTGAGCCCGTGGATCGGTTAATGCCGCAAACTCATCGACGAAACCGGGTTGTGCTTCTCGTGGGTCCATACCATCTTTATACACGCTTTTGCCTTGTGGGACTGGGCCTTTTCGCTTCCTCCCCGTGGGAATAAGCCCCTCTGTTTCCGTAATCACGCCAATTTGTCCCAGCGTGATTTTTTGAGGCCATTTTTTCTCTGGCATCCGTTTGGATGTAATGGCATAGAGATAATACTTGCCCCGGATGTTCCGGAGTTCGGTATTTTTTGTCTTATGTTGGAGGGCCCAGTCTGGATGTGGCATGGGTTCGAAGAATGAGTGAGCGTATTACGTGTTTTATAGCATACACCACGTAATACATGAAAGCCACAAAAAAAACATTGCTTTCACCTCTGAAAGCAAGGGGCTACTGGCCAGTGCTGTTTTCCAATAACAAGCCGTGCTGAAGTTTTTTATTATTTCATGAGGTGGCCCTGATGGTTATGCAGAAGCGGAGAAAATGCCGCTAAGGTTCCGAAGCAGAGAAACAGAAACACGGTTAACCGTTT
>QIMB01000436.1 GCA_003233615.1 Nitrospirota bacterium | reverse complement strand
TGAGCTAATTGTCCTTCAAGCATCTGATGTTGTGACGTTGTCTGATCATGCAATCCAGATAATCGACTCTCGAGTTGAGAGCCCAACGCCTTCATGACTTGACCCATTTCTTCTACCGAATTCGAGCGTCCAGCCCGTTCTTGCTGAATCTGACTTGTCAATCGAGAAACTTCCCCGTTGACGTAGACTTTGATATCTTCCAATGATCGAGTGAACTGGTCTTTGAGCTCAGTACTTTCTTGCATCAATCGTTTTTCCAGAAGGCTACATCGCTCATCAAACTCCCGGCTCTGTGTTCCAAATAAAATATCCCGGATCTTTTCTAAATTCCCTTCTTCGGCTGACTCCGGTGACTCCCCTTGTAAAGAAGGAACAGGTTGGCTGATTGGATTTTTCACAACCTCATACGAAACCTTTTTGGGACGATTTGATTGTTCAACTGGCTTCATGATTGTTCTCTCCATCACAAATTTGACCTAGGCAAGATCACGTAAGAATCAGAATCCTACCATCCTGAGAAACTGCGAACAAGATAGGATCACCCTGCTCCGCAGCTTTCTCCTCTTTGCTGAAGAAGAATCCCAAAAATTTCCGTGGATTACAAGGCCATGGATTGTTTTCAAGAATCCCGAAACACCATCATCTCATGCTGTGGCTATGAATTTACAATGGGTTCCTGCAATAACGAGCAGAAACCACCATTACAATTGAATAAGAGGAATAATCGGATACGTAAGAGTTTGAGAGAACAAAAAATGCCGAATTAAAGCGTTAGAAGGGTTAACCGGGCCAGGCAGGAAAGGGAGTGTACGCGGATGAGGACTTTTCAATCAATCTTTTTCTGGTTCGGAGTTTCCATGTTGATGGGTGACGCGATCTTCATCGAATAACTCCGCCATTTCTTGTGCCATGACGTCATTATCATGAGGGAGGGAAACAACAGGCAATTCTTTTTTTATTTTTGCAGACTGTGGCTTGGGATCATTGTCATGAGCTTCGGAACCCTCTAGATCTTCAGTTTTTTTAGCGTCATCCATCATGACACTCCCCTCTACAAATGGTTACTCAAACGATTCCAAATATGACTGCTCAGGGAACTTGAGCTGGCACCCTTCACAGGTCACAAAATAGACAGATTCACGGACAGAAATTACAGCCCTAAAATTCAATGACACCCCACGATGCCGACAGGATTGACAGGCAATTTCTTTCAGTCGATAGGGAATATCTGGCTGTGTCTGCAGATAAAAATCCATGTCGGTATAGACGGGAAATATATAATGGCAATCGAGACAAATCGCTTTCCAATCACCATCCCCTTTGGTCACGGTCCTGGAATCAATTCCAAAACGATTCTTTTTGCAAATAGCACACCTTACTTCACCTAAGCGGGCTTCTACGTCTTTGATGCTTAATTGTACCATCCGTTGTGACTACTGATTTCCGAAATTATCCAAAGGCTTATTAGTATAGGCTGCTGGGGGGATTCCCGCAACTACAGCCACCACTGAGAGTAGGGAAGATCAAGAAAAAGACCACAAACATTGACTTCTTTCCCTTATGTGTTGGCGCTCCAATGCCGACAAAGATTTCTATCATGATCAGTTATCAAAGATTTCTATCATGATCAGTTATGTCGACCATCAGCTCTATATTGGAGGACAGACCGATGCTGAATCTCCCCCGGCATTTATTAGTGCCGTGCTCTGGACCGCTCGAGAGATTCAACTATCGCTACCCGCCAAGATTGTCTTGGGCAGATTACCTCTCAAGGAATATACTGAACCCGATTTTATCGATCTTGAAATGGGTGTGGACTGGCTGGCACGTCATCTACCAGAACACAACATTCTTGTGGCCTGTCGAGCAGGCTTAGGCCGCTCACCGTCCATCATCATTGCCTATCTCTGTTGCATGCATGGTCTTTCCTTCGAAGACGCTCAGAACCTTGTCATGCAAAAACGTCCCGGAACAACGCCCCTACCACACTTAGACTCCTTAATCGAACAATTACAAATCAAGACTCCTGCCTTCAGCGCACCTACTCAATAGGACTTCGTTCTTCTCCTTTTTATTCGTCCCTTACAACATTCGCCAATATCCTTCTGGCGGGTATATCACGCAAAGAATATTTCCAGATTCGAAGAGAAATCTGTTACAACTCGTCACGAATGACCTTATAGGCAGATTCGTTGTGACCATACGCTAACGTTTGCTTCAACACTTTCCTCATTCATAAGATCATGCCTGAACTTCCAGAAGTCGAAGTTGTGGTCAAACTTCTAGCATCCCACATTCTGGGGGCAAGGATTGGCACAATCACTATTCATCGTGCAGACATTGTCCGTACGGGGCATGACCTCATTCCTTGGTTTCATCACGCACACATTACTCATGTGCATCGAATCGGGAAATGTGTGGTCATGACATGTCAACGCTCTCAGGAAACACGGTATCTCTTTTCTGAATTGGGCATGACGGGACTGTGGTTTTTTCACGCGAATTTGGCGACATCCCCGCAACATATCCACTGCCACATTACGTTGTCGGGGACCACTGCCAAAGAACTGCATTATTGGAACCCTCGTCGATTTGGTCGACTCTGGCTGTTTGATCAATCAGGATTAGACGCCTTCATGCAACGCCGATTCGGGCCTGATGCCCTGACTATCACCCAGGAAGCATTTTGCACCCTTGTTCACTCAACACGAGGTGAATTGAAATCTTTCCTCCTCAACCAACATCGCCTTGCAGGAATCGGCAATATCTATGCAAATGAAATTTTGTTTCGCGCCAAGATCCACCCCTCAGCCAAAGGCCATCAACTGCACCAGGCCTCCTGCCTGCGCCTCTATCACACAATGCAAGCGGTCTTAGGCGAAGCCATCAAAGCGGGAGGGTCATCTATCCGAGACTTTCGCACACCTGACGGAGCCTTCGGCCATTTCCAAGATGCCCATCAGGTCTATCAACAAGCCAACAAACCATGTTCGCATGGCTGCGGAACCCTCATTACACGTCTACAAAAAGAACGCAGTTCTTTCTTCTGTCCATCTTGCCAAAAAAAACGCTAAGAATTGGAGTGCACGATCCTTCCTTGAGGCCCTATGCTGGCCTTTGTTAGAATAGAGACAGACATATACCCTCATCCATTATTGTTCATTCAGGAAGGTGACCCGAGTCTTCGGTGCGAAAAATCAAACTACAAGAAGGAGTTGATTTAGCGAATTTATTCGGTCCACAGGATCTGCACCTCAAAATGATTGAAGAGGAACTCCAGATCACAATGGCCACTCGCGGAGATGAGATCATCCTGGATGGCCATCCTGACTCCGTCCAACGAGCCGAACATATTTTACAAGAATTAGCCGATTGGACGCAGACCCACCACGAATTACAAGCTGAAGACATTTCCCGGGCTATCCGCGCCACCGAAAAAAAACGGGACGTACCACTCAAGCCCTATACATTTTCAACACATTCACACAGCACCCTGTCCGCCACGAAGGGAACAGTCAACCCGAAAACACCGACACAGCAGGTCTATCTGCAAGCGATCACACAATCTGATCTGGTCATCGCCATAGGTCCTGCAGGAACGGGCAAAACCTATTTAGCCATGGCCATGGCCTTGGCCGCCTTGAACAGCAAGGAAGTCAGTCGCATTATTTTAGCCCGACCTGCGGTCGAAGCCGGGGAACGTCTGGGATTTCTACCTGGTGACTTATTCGCCAAAATTCATCCCTACCTACGGCCTTTATATGATGCCCTCTACACCATGATGGATATGGAACGTGCCAACCGCCTCATTGAGCGAGGTGACATAGAAATTGCGCCGTTAGCCTTTATGCGCGGAAGAACATTGGATGATGCATTTGTGATTCTCGATGAAGCGCAAAATGCCACGACGGAACAGATGAAAATGTTTTTGACACGACTCGGCATGAACTCCAAAGCCATCGTCACCGGAGATGTCACCCAAATTGATCTCCCCCATTCACAAGAATCAGGATTGACCCAGATTGCTAAAATTCTCGTGAACATTGAGGGCATTCAATTCGTCTATTTTTCAGGGAAAGATGTGGTCAGACATCGCTTAGTCAAAGATATCATTAAGGCCTATGAACAGTTTGAACATGGCTCAAGCCCCAACGGCAATGGTCAAGGGCCTGCGAGCTAATGCCCCATGGCTATTTGGTTTCGAACACATGTACGACGTCTTGCCGTTCGTCCCCGCATAATCTGTCGTATGACTCAGAAAATTGTACAACATGCTGGAGCACCTGCTGCAGATTTAAGCATCTCCCTGGTTGGCAAGACCCGCATGCGAAGCCTCAATCGCACCTATCGCGGGCGGGATTACCCAACAGATGTGTTGGCCTTTCCCATGGGCAGCATGGGAGAACAGATCCCGCCATTTCTGGGAGATGTCGTCATCTGTTTGCCCGTCGCCATCGGACAAGCCTCACGATTTCACAATACTCCGGACGAAGAAATTCTTCGACTCCTGGTTCACGGAACATTGCACCTTCTCGGATATGACCACGAAATTTCACCACAAGAAGCCGCACGGATGCAGCGAAAAGAGCGGGCGATCATCAAAAAACTGTCTCCAACGCCTCGACTTCTTGCTTAAAAGAAACAATTCAATGCACACAACCTCTTCTCCTTTATTTCAATTATGAGCTGGCTACAACGACTTCAAAACGGGTTAGCAAAAACACGCCAAACCGTGCAAAGCTCACTGCGCCGATTGGTCGGGGCAGAACTGGATCCAGACGTCATCGAAGATGTGGAAGAAAGTCTCTTGCGAGCCGATATTGGAATCCGAACGGTCCAACGGTTTTTGGAAGAAGTCAATTCCAAGACAGGCCCCTTTCAATCAGCCAATCCCCTGGAAGTTCTTCATGCCCTTCTCCTTGATGTTCTTAAAAAAGGAGAAACGGACCCCCTGGAAACCATCATTCGTCAAGGCCCCAAGCCCTTTGTCATCTTAACTATCGGCATCAATGGAGTCGGAAAAACCACGACCATTGCCAAGTTAGGCCATCGCTTCAGTCAGCAAGGATTCAACACCCTCTTTGTCGCGGGCGATACCTTTCGCGCAGCCGCAATCGAACAATTGGAGATTTGGGGGAAACGGACAGGCGTTGATGTGATCAAACATAAACAAGGCTCCGATCCGGCAGCCGTCGTGTTTGACGGCATTGTCGCAGCCAAATCACGAAACGTGGACGTTGTGCTGATCGATACCGCCGGGCGGCTCCATACCAAAACCAATTTAATGGATGAATTGAAGAAAATGAAGCGCATCATTGGACGAGAAATGCCAGGCGCCCCGCACGAAACGCTACTCGTCTTAGATGGCACACTCGGTCAAAATGCCATCGCCCAAGCGCGCCAATTTCATGAATCACTCGGAGTCACGGGATTGGCCCTCACCAAGTTAGATG
>QIMB01000266.1 GCA_003233615.1 Nitrospirota bacterium | reverse complement strand
GGCGAGAACGCCGCTGGCGGCTTTTTTCAACATTCCCAATAACACAGGAGCAAACACATTCCACAGGTCCTCGGCAATCTTCACGGCTTAAAAGCCAATCATATTAGTCGTATGGAACGACTCTATCGTCGGCGTATTCCTGCAGATAAAGTGGTCACGCTCGATGTGGCTCGTGAATGTGCGGATCTCACATTTGAAACTCGCCGGCAGATTGGCTTATTGGTCAATCGGCAGGGTCAAATAGAATCGGTCATCATTGGCAATGACCATGAATTGGTTATTCCGAATTTATCGAGAACTCGTTCGGGCCTTCGATTATTGCGCGGCGTGCGACTGGTCCACACCCATCTCAAAAATCAACCCCTGACTCAGGATGATCTCACGGATTTGGCGCTTTTGCGCCTGGATCTCATTATGGCGTTGGGTGTGGCAAAGTCAGGGGGATTGCAGGATGTGTATGTTGCGCATAACGTGCCGAATTCCAACAATGCTCAGGCGCATGTTCTCTTAAAGCCCTGTGCGTTTCAGTCGTTTGAGATGAATTGTCTGGAGTTTATCCAGTCCTTAGAACAGGATATCCTGAAGGGTTGTCAGGTATCCAAGGAGGGGGCTCGTGAAGGGCGTGCGTTATTAGTCAGTGTCGGGACAGGCCCTGTAGCTCTTCGACAAGAGCGGCTGGACGAACTTCAAGAATTAGTGCGGGCACAGGATGTTGAAGTTTTAGGATGTGTGACGCAGCGTCTCGCGTCCATTCATCCAAAGTATGTTGTGGGTTCTGGTAAGATGAAAGATTTAGCTATTCGGGCTTTGCAATCCGGAGCAGACATGTTGATTTTCGATCAAGATTTGACTCCGGCACAAGTTCGAGGAGTTTCTGAAATTACGGATATTCGTGTGTTGGATCGTTCGCAAGTCATTCTTGATATTTTTGCCAAACGGGCACATTCCCATATTGGGAATATTCAAGTTGAACTGGCTCAATTGCGATATCGGCTGCCTCGACTAGCCCAATCGAGCACAGCCTTCTCTCGTCTGGCCGGTGGCATTGGAACCCGAGGCCCCGGAGAAACAAAATTAGAAACAGATCGTCGACGGATTCGTGAACGTATTCAACACTTGGAACGAGATTTAACATCCATTGGGCAGGGTCGCCAAGAGCAGCGAAAGCGCCGAACAAAACGCGGACTGCCCGTCGTGTCCATTATTGGGTACACCAATGCTGGGAAATCAACATTATTCAATGCGTTGACGGATAGTCAGGTGTCGGTGAAAGATCGTGTCTTTGAAACCTTGGATACCATCAGTCGGAGTTGGCGTCTTTCAAGCCTGGGAGACGTGATTCTGACAGATACGGTCGGGTTTATCCGTGATTTACCCAAAGACTTAGTTGCGGCATTCCACACCACGTTACAAGAGTTGCAAGAGGCCGATGTGCTGGTGCAGGTCATTGATGCGCATACGCAAAATCCTGAACAGCACATCGCTGCGGTTGAACATATTTTGACTGAATTAGGTCTGCAAGATATTCCCTGCTTTCGGTTTTTCAATAAAGGCGATCTTATTGAGAGTGAAGACATGCAGCGTCTGTGTCAACGGTTTGGGGGGATTGGTGGTTCGGCATTGGACAAAACGTCTCTTCAGGTGATTCAGCAAGAGATTGGCCATTTACTCAAAACACTTCGGAATCCAGTGAGGCCATTGCATGAATCACATTCTCTCCCAATGAGTGAGAGCATGATCTCGGTACACGACGTGGTATGAGAACGGTAGAGGCTCCAAGAGTTTCGCAAAAAACTATGCCACATCTCACGAGGTCGCATGCTTCAGCGAAAAAGCGCGTGGGGAAAATTTTGGCGACCTTACAGCAATCTATCGCTAATCCCATAGTCGCATTAGACTCTACGAATCCTCTAGAATTATTGGTGGCGACTATTCTGTCCGCACAATGTACTGATGAGCGTGTGAATCATGTGACTCCGAACCTTTTTGCGCGCTATCGTACTGCTGATGATTATGCGAACGCTGATCAAGAGGAATTAGAGTCGCTCGTCAAGTCCACAGGATTCTATAAAAACAAAGCGCGAAATCTTATTGGGTGTGGGAAAATTTTAGTGGAAACATTTCATGGGAAAATTCCAGAGACCATGGATGAGTTGACTATGCTTTCTGGTGTAGGACGTAAGACCGCCAATGTGATTTTAGGAAGTTATTTTGGAAAGCCGGCCGTCGTGGTGGATACCCATGTGAAGCGAGTGGCGAATCGGCTTGGCTTGACGACGAGCCAAGATCCGACAACGATCGAAGACGTTCTTCAATCTCTTATTCCAAAAGCTCAATGGACTATAGGCGCACAACGAATGTTGTTACATGGTCGACATGTGTGTCAGGCGAAAACGCCACAGTGTGACAGGTGCTTGCTGTGTGAATGGGAAGGGAAACGAAGACTCGTATGAAAAGTATGACAGGGTTTGGTAAGCGGGAAACGCTTTCACATGGAACGATGGTGGGGGTCGAAATTCGATCAGTCAATCATCGATTTTGTGAAATCATGACGCGTCTTCCAAAAACACTTTCGAGCATGGAACTTGATCTGAAAGAACAAGTCAAGCATGTGTGTGAGCGAGGGCGTGTTGAAGTCATGGTGACGGTCAGTGGAGGAGGACCAGGGACAAAAAGAACGGTTCAGTTAGATCAGGATCTGGCACGTCGGTATATACAGGGATTGAAAAGTTTGCAGCGTGAATGTCACTTGAGTGGAACGATCGATGTGAACGTTGTGGCCGGTTTTCGTGATCTGTTTTCTGTGAGTGAAGAGACCGTCCCGATCAAAGATATGTCTGATGTTGTGGCGGGATTGGCGCAAAAAGCGTTACGCGATGTAGAAAAAATGCGAAAGAAAGAAGGCGCGGTCTTACAAAAAGATATGGCCCAACGTATTCATACTATCGAAGATCGACTGCGGACTGTTCAACAACGTATTCCTGTGGCGTTGAAAGCCTCTGGTCTTCGCTTGACGAAGCGAGTGACGAAATTATTAGAGGGTCTATCGGTGAATATGGATCGTGTTGGCCAAGAGATCGTCATGTTGGCTGAACGCTCCGATGTCACGGAAGAGCTTACCAGGTTGCAGAGCCATGTGGCACAATTTCGTGCAACATTGAAAGCCAAAGGTCCTGTTGGTAAGCGGCTGGATTTCCTTCTTCAGGAAATGGGACGGGAAGTCAACACGATAGGGTCTAAGGCCAACGATGGAGAGATTTCTGCCGAAGTCGTGGAATTAAAAAGTGAATTAGAGAAAATTCGTGAGCAGGTCCAAAACATTGAATAGTCCTCTTCAGGGTCGTTGATCAGATCATTCGTGATGTCAGTACAAGGAAAGAAAATCTTGTTCGTGGTTTCCGGGCCTTCGGGTGTGGGAAAGTCGACGCTGTGCCGACATATCTTGCAGGACATTCCCGATATTCGCCTCTCGGTGTCGTATACAACTCGTCCTCCGCGTTCCGGGGAGACTGACGGGAAAGAATATCGATTTATTCCTGAAAAAGAGTTTCGCACAAAAATTGAAGAACATGTTTTTGCTGAATGGGCGGAAGTCTACAATCGGCTCTATGGGACGCCGTGGAATGAATTACAGCAAGAGTCAGGTGTTCATACTGATATTTTATTGGATATTGATGTGCAAGGCGCTCGCCAGGTTATGAAAACGTTACAGAAAGCTGTCACGGTTTTCATTTTACCGCCTTCGCTGGAAACCTTGCACATGCGATTGGCCAAACGAGGCACGGATTCTTCTGAAGAACAAGACCGTCGATTTCAAAAATCTCAAGATGAAATGAAACGTTATATTGAATATCATTATACGATTCGGAATGAAGATTTGGAGCAGGCAATACAAGAATTGCAAGCCATCATTGTGGCTGAGCGAATGAAAACGACTCATGTGGAGCCGTCCCAAGTATTTCGGTAAAAGCTGCAATGACAAGACTGAGTATGGCATGATGACATTATGTAACATCACAGAAAGGATGAGGTGAGTCCATGGATGCATTATCGTTATTACCCGAACATCAGCAAACAGACTTTGATTCCCGCTATCGGATCGTCTTGATTGCCGCTCAACGAGCTAAGCAGTTGGTGCGAGGGGCCGAAGCAGGGTCGAGTAAATTTTCTAAAACCACGTCAATGGCACTTGAAGAAGTATTGGGAGGGAAAGTGCCCTATTTAACCGGAGAAGAAGCGAAAGACGCGATCCGGGAGGCTAGAATGGCTAATCAACGGCCGATTGATCCAGCCTTCTTTACGCAGCCAGATGAAAACGCCAAAGAAATTAAAAAAGAACTTAGTGTGTATATAGATGATACCGCCCAACATGGTATTGCCGAGGTTGAACCCTCATCTGAGGAACCGCCAAAGGTCGTGTAAGCACATGCACTTGAACGGGAAACGAGTGGTGCTTGCGGTAACAGGGAGCATTGCCGCGTATAAAGCCATTGGACTTCTGCGTCTTCTGACTCAGCAAGGAGCCATGACTCATGTCGTGATGACCGAGTCTGCTACTCGATTTGTCGCACCTCTCACATTTGAAGTGTTGTCAGGTTCGCCAGTGACCATTGACGTGTTTGCAGGTCATCAGGATATGAAGCATCTGTCCCTGACAGAACACGCTGATGTGATGCTTGTAGCTCCTTGCACGGCTAATACGCTAGCCAAGTTGGCTTTGGGTTTGGCTGATAATATATTGGGGACGATGGCGCTTACTCTGCAATGTCCTATGGTGATTTGTCCTGCCATGGATGGAGAAATGTGGACTCATCCCACCGTCCAAGCGCATGTTAAGACATTACAGAGCAGAGGGGTGATCATCGTTGAGCCAGAGAGTGGAGACTTGGCCTCGGGACAATGGGGTCAAGGGCGATTGGCAACCGAAGACACGATATTGACGATCGTACATGCTGTTCTTCAACCTCGACGGGATTGGTTAGGGGAGCGGGTGTTAATATCAGCTGGTCCTACCCAAGAACCCATTGATCCCGTTCGGTTTTTGAGTAATGGTTCATCTGGAAAAATGGGATATGCCATTGCAGATGCTGCTACCGCACGAGGAGCGGAAGTCGTGCTTGTATCAGGCCCAACTCAGCTTGAGTGTCCTCAGGGAGTCACACGAGTGCCTGTTGTGACGGCAGATGAGATGTTACAGGCCTTAACGGCCCGTTTCGATTGGGCCACCACGCTCATCATGGCCGCCGCGGTTGGGGATTTCAGAGCCAAAGAATCACATGCTCACAAAGTGAAAAAGGAACAGTGGAATGGTGAAGCACTAGCGTTAGAACGGACCCCAGACATTTTGTTGGCGCTCGCTGCCCAACGAACGCACCAACGTATGATTGGATTTGCTGCCGAAACCAATGATCTTATGAAACATGGACAAGCCAAGCTTCATCACAAGCAACTCGATATGCTCGTCGTCAATCATGTTAGCGGAGAACATTCGGCTTTTGGCAATGATTCCAATGAAGTCATCGTCCTCACCCCCAATGCCTCGCCTACGTCAATCCCACGTACGCCCAAACGGGAACTTGCCGATATCCTCTTGGACCGCATAAAATTGCTTCCCGCTTCTTCGCAATCCCAGCATCCTGCTTCGT
>QIMB01000362.1 GCA_003233615.1 Nitrospirota bacterium | reverse complement strand
ATCACATCGAGAACAACGGACCGCCAATCCACAAACGGGACATTGAAGCTATCTTTGAACAGGGCTTTTCCCGCAAGCCGCACGGAAGAGGTCTGGGGCTATACATTTCCAGACGGGTATTGAGCAAGGAAGGGATGACTCTTTCCTTGGATCCGGAACGTAATCCGGATGATGGCGTTCGATTCAATTTGTCATGGGAGAAAAACAATGACTGAAGCGAACATTTCCGCGTATGACCGGTTTATTCTTGATTCTGCCGAACAGTACCTCCGGACGGTAGTTCTGATCGATGATCGGATATATGAAAAAAAGAGTGGAATTGTGGCCTCGCGCTTGACGAAGCCTCCGGAAGAGCGCCGGAAAGCAGCCTTGAAGAGCGCACCCTCTTCATCCGAAAATAGTGGTAAAGAAATTGAAAAGGACAAAGTCCCCGAAGAATCTGACGAAGTATCATTTCATGATGTCCAAAACAGTTTTGCCGAAAAGCGTATCATCTGCTCTCTCTATGAGCCGAAAAAGAGCGCATCCTTCGGTGAGCAGTCAGAGGTCTATAAGTTATGTTCAAGTGCTGATGTTGTTATTGTGGACTGGGACTTGCATGGTGATTCAGGAGGTAAGGCCACGACCCTCGTCGGGAGCTTGGTGGAACAAAGTCGGATAGAGATCCCTCAACAATTACGTCTCGTTCTTATTTACACGAAGGTGGTAACCCTTCGATCAGTGGCAGACAAAATATTTGATGATTTGGTTGAACGTCTTGGTGGCGATAAGGTTACAGTCGAACTGCGATCCGAGGGACTTGTTCTCATAACGGAAAATGCCAGAGTAGTTGTGCTGGGAAAACGCAAAAATACAACTCTGACGCAGTTCTTGGACTACTGGGTCCCAGAGGGGGATTTAGCGACACTTACGATCAAGGAATTCTCGAAGCTTGCTTCCGGCCTACTACAGGGAATCGTTTTGCGTGGTATTGCGAAACTTCGTGAAAACAATCATCGCATGCTCACACGATTTCACAAAGATTTGGATATCGCCTTTCTGACCCACCGTGTTCTCCTATTGCCTGACGAAGCTTTCGGACAAATTATCCCATTATTAACCGATGAGTTGCGAGCAGTGCTTGAAGATACGCTGGGGGAATCTCCTCTTGGGAAAGCTCCGGCTGTCAAAGAAATTCTTGATGACTGGTGTGACAAACATTGGAAACAAAAGGCTGATGCTAAACTTAAGATTGGTGACGGAGCCGAAGGCTTGAAGTTTGTCAAAGATGTTTTTTGTAATGGATTAGATCTCCGAAATGATTATTCAAAGTTTCATGGAAGCAAAATACCTGGACTGATTGAGAGAAAAAAAGATGAATCTCCCAAGTGGAAAGAAAAAAAGTGTGACGAACTGGTAGAATATGTTTCAGGCGATTGTGGAATATCTCTTTGTCATGAGAAATTCGGTTCCCTGATGAGCCAGAGGGTAAGATATGACAACGCTCGAAGAGCATTACATCTGGGTGTCATTGTCAGAGAGTTGGCTAACAAAGAACGCTACCTGCTTTGCCTGCAACCGGTCTGTGATAGCGTAAGAATGGAAGGTGAAACCCGGGCATTCGTATTCAGTGTCTTGGATAAACCCGAGGATGGGGGGGATTTTACACACTGCGTCATGGACATCAGTGGCCAGGTGATTAAACTGAAATACAAACCGAAGGTGTCCGATGCCTTTATATCGAATTTCAAATCTGAAACTGACGCCGTATGTGCCGATAAGGACGGCACGGACTTATTCACTTTTAAGGATGAAGATGGAAAAGACTATGAGTGGATTGCAGAGTTGAAGACCGAACATGCACAACGTGCTGCCGAGCAATTCGGACGTGAATTATCGCGTGTAGGACTGACAGAGTCCGAATGGTTGAGGATGAAGGCGAAATAGGCAATATTGTGTTCCCCGATTTATAGCAAATGACGCCTGACCTGCTCTCCGATGTTGATACCAATACGGAGTGAGAACTTGGCTGATAGCTATAGGTAAAGCTTTGCAGGATAGCAACGGATAAGGTCACGGCATGGCGAAAAAGAAAACAAAACTTGAACTGACGTGGATTGGAAAGGAGAACCGGCCTAAGTTGGAGCCGAGGATCCTGATTGAGGATCCGGAGAAGTCGTACCACGCGGCTCAACGTCATAGCGAAAACGATATCTTCGATAATCGATTGATCTTCGGTGATAACCTGCTGGCACTTAAGGCGCTGGAGCAGGAGTTTGCGGGGAAGATCAAGTGCATTTATATCGATCCGCCGTATAATACGGGCAATGCTTTTGAGCATTACGATGATGGTATTGAACATTCACTTTGGTTGTCCTTAATACGTGATCGCATAGAACTATTACGCAGTTTGTTATCAGATGACGGCTCAATTTGGATTTCCATTGATGATGACGAAAGCCACTATCTGAAAGTGCTTTGCGATGAGGTGTTCGGACGAATGAATTTTGTGGCGAATGTGATATGGCAAAAAAAATTCTCCCCGCAAAATGATGCAAAATGGTTGTCTGATAGTCATGATCATATCCTTGTTTTTGCGAAAGATAAAAACACTTGGCGGCCTAATCCTTTGCATAGAACGGAAGCAATGGACAGCAGATATAAAAATCCCGATAACGACCCACGGGGTGTTTGGATGTCCAGCGATTTGTCTGTCAAGACATATTCTCCGTCTACTGACTATCCAATAACAACTCCTTCGGGGAAAATTATCATGCCATCTGAAAGCAGGTGTTGGTCTGTTTCAAAAGAAAAACTCCAAGTGCTTATTAAGGACAATCGAATATGGTTTGGAAAAAAAGGCGAGAACGTTCCTCGACTAAAAAAATTTCTCAGCGAAGTAAAAGAAGGTGTAACATCAATGACAATTTGGCTCCATAGTGATGTTGGGCACAATCAAGATGCAAAAAAGGAAGTTAAAGAATTCAACAGTGATGAGGTGTTTACTACTCCAAAACCGGAAAGATTAATCCAACGCATACTTGTTCTTGCCACCAACCCAGGAGACCTCATCCTCGACTCCTTCCTTGGTTCCGGAACTACTGCCGCTGTGGCGCACAAAATGGGGCGTCGTTGGATCGGCATTGAGTTGGGGGAACACTGCCACACTCACTGTATTCCCCGCCTGAAAAAGGTTATCGACGGCGAAGATCCGGGCGGCATTACCAAGGCTATGAACTGGAAAGGCGGTGGCGGTTTCCGTTATT
>QIMB01000474.1 GCA_003233615.1 Nitrospirota bacterium | reverse complement strand
ACCAAAAGGACCGCACCAGCCCAGAGGGGATTTGTCCGAACAACAAACGTTAGCGCGAACACACACAATGGTCAAGCATTAAATCCACATTCACTACAGCCCGGACAAGGTGTGACAAAAATCACATAAAGGATTCAGAGGGATTCACAACACATACTGCACAAAGATTCAGTTAAGAATCGGATGGGTGAAGCAGCGGTAGCTTGAGTAATGACACTAAGCTTGGAAATGTGTGATGGTCATACAACGCAGGCCCAGAACGATCAATAAGGACTGTATGCAGACCAGCCTGTTGGGCACCCTCAAAATCTTCGATTCGATGATCACCAACGTGCAGTACTTCATCGGGAACAAGCATGTGTTGTTCCAAAGCATAAGAAAATATTTTCAACGCCGGTTTAGCAGCTCCCGCTAAACTAGAAATTGTGACGGAATCAAAAAACTGATTGATGTGGAGTGCACGAGCGACCTGGAAAAATCGGCTGTCAAAATTAGTCACGATCCCCAGTTCGAAGCCTTGTTCCTTTAAATGAGTCAAAACCTTAACTGTTTCCGGAAAGAGCTTCCAATGTGTCGCGTGCCCAAACGCTTCAAAGAGTTCATCGAAAAAATCATCAAACTTCTCGAACATGCCCACTCGATAAAAAACCGCATGCACCACATCAAACCACCATAACCGCTCACATTGTTTGAGTTTCTCTGGCCGGTCAACCGAAAAAATTGGTGCGGGCATTTCCTTCATTGTTCTGGCAAATGCCTGATTCAGGGACGTCACCATCTCATCTGTATCAGGAAACCCATATTTTTGTGCATAGGTCACATAGACGTGTCCCACAGAACCTTTGACATCAAACAACGTTCCAACCGCATCGAAAAATATGGCTTTAATGGGAGATGGCGTCATATACGTCCCTCATCAGCGGCATATGCATATACCGAACACACGATGTGAATAGGTGCTCAGAAGGAAGAAAACGACAGGGTCACGAAAAACACGGCAGGAGAGATCACGCGAAGCAACGGAACGTAATTCTTGTTACGCTCCCAATAAATGCTACTTCTTTTTGCCTTTTTCACGTCTAGCGATTTCTAGGCTTTTCACACGCCGTTGATTTTTCCGATGCTTCCTTCGCATTTCACGATCTTTCTCACGACCACGGGGCATAGGTACTCTCCTTTAATAGTTCGAGTTAAGAAGCGTATTCTATACCATAGGATTCCTCAAGGGAACAAGAGTGGTTATTGCAGGGGGCCAGATCCCATGATAACATCCAGCCGCTTTCAACACAGATCCCCAACGTATATGACATCTCCTCTAGACAAAACCTACAATCCCACGACAGTCGAACACAAATGGGCAGCCCATTGGGCTGAGCACAACCTATTCCAGCCACGTCAAACAAAAAAGTCCGAGTCATATTGTATCGTCATTCCTCCGCCAAACGTCACAGGCTCCCTGCATATCGGCCATGCCCTCAATTGCACTCTGCAAGATATCCTCATTCGGTGGAAACGCATGCAAGGGGTACAAACCCTCTGGATACCGGGAACCGATCATGCCGGGATCGCGACGCAAAATGTTGTGGAACGTCAACTTCAAGAAGAGGGCCTGTCGCGCGACGATCTTGGCCGTCAAGCATTTATTGAGCGAGTGTGGGCATGGAGACAGCAATCGGGAGACACCATTATCGGACAACTCAAACAATTGGGAGTCTCCTGTGATTGGGACCGCTTACGATTCACGATGGATGAAGGGCTTTCTCAGGCCGTCAGAAAAGTGTTCGTCCAACTCTATAACGAAGGATTAATTTACCGGGGTGAACGACTCATCAATTGGTGCCCACGTTGTCTCACTGCCCTTTCCGACATTGAAGTCGAACATGAAGATATCAAAGGCACTTTGTACCACATTCGTTATACCCTCGCGGACGATCCCGAAGCATTTCTCACAGTCGCAACAACACGCCCTGAAACCTTGTTGGGCGATGCTGCTGTTGCCGTTCACCCTGAAGATCCCCGCTATCAACAGTTCATTGGCAAGCAGATCAGCCTTCCGTTAACAACACGCACCATTCCCATCATAGCCGACCCCATCTTAGTTGATCGTGAATTCGGCACGGGTGCCGTCAAAATTACTCCTGCGCATGACTTTAACGACTTCGAAGCAGGTGAACGACACGGCCTGAAACCTCTCACAATTCTTGACTATAAGGCTCGAATGGATCCAGTTGGCCTTAAAAATGCCATGGTCGAGCAAGACCTCTTGACCACGTTGAGTCTCAAGTCCGTTCAAGAAGCTCGCCGCATCGTCATTGAGACACTCAAAGAACAAGGCCAACTCATCCAAGAAGAAGACCATCCCATGGCCCTGGGGAAATGCTATCGCTGTAAAACCGTGGTCGAACCTTATCTCTCACCACAGTGGTTCGTAAAAACGGCTCCATTAGCTGCTCCGGCTATAGAAGCCGTTGAAAACGGAAATATTCGAATTATTCCAGACGGGTGGAAAAACAATTACCTGGGGTGGATGCGGCAAATTAAAGATTGGTGTATTTCCCGCCAAATCTGGTGGGGTCATCAGATCCCCGCCTGGTACTGTCGAACCTGCAACAAGGAGCACCTTCTTGAAGCAAGTCATGCCGTCGGAACAACGACCGAAGAAGGGAGCCTTCCTGAGCCAATACAAATGAGCTGCTTCATCACATCCGAAGCACAACCCATCGTGTCACAAACGGATCCAACCGTTTGTCCTCAATGTGGAGGGTCTGATGTATTTCAAGACCCTGACGTGTTAGACACCTGGTTTTCTTCGGCCTTATGGCCGTTTTCCACACTTGGCTGGCCAGAACGCACACACGACTTCAAAACATTCTATCCCACCTCAACCCTGGTTACTGGCCTAGACATTCTCTTTTTTTGGGTAGCCAGAATGATCATGATGGGAATCAAGCTGACAGGACAAATCCCCTTCCGCGATGTCTATATCCATGCATTGGTCCGGGATGCCGAAGGACAAAAAATGAGTAAGTCTAAAGGTAACGTGATCGACCCCCTCACCAAAATGAGCCAATACGGAACCGACGCTTTACGATTTACTTTGGCTTCCATGGCTTCACCGGGTCGTGATATGAAATTAGCTGAAGAACGGATCGAAGGGTACCGAAACTTTGTTACCAAGATTTGGAATGCGGCGCGCTTTATTCAACTCCATACAGATGGAATGAAAATCTCAGCGTCAACGGAAACTCCG
>QIMB01000203.1 GCA_003233615.1 Nitrospirota bacterium | reverse complement strand
GTTCAATGCGTTGTCGAATATAGAAGGGGAGAAAATAGGTGGTGCCTTCTATATGAATATCGGTTAGTGTGCCTTCGATGATGCGATAGGTGAGGGTGCCATCTTCGAGTGATTGATCTGGAATGATGGCTCCTGAATTGACGTAGCCCTTGTTGATATACTCCTGAGTTAACTCTCGGCGCAGTTGCTCGAGATCTTCGGTTGAGAGTTCCCGGTTTTCATACGGCGCTGTTATCTTGTTGAGTGCTTCCGGTGACAACACGGTGCTCCCCTCTACATGAATTGTCCCCACCATGACCCTTAATCCAGGAGCACGCTTTGGTTGCAATTCGGGAAGTGTCTCAACCGGAGGTAGGATAAACTCGGGAGGCGAAGGTGCGTGCGGCTTTTCAAGTTCTGGAAGAGGAGGTTCACCAGAGCGCCCTGTTGGATCAGTAACCGGAGGGAGCTGGGCGAGGAGGGCCCCGGTGAATCCTAAGCCTATGAAAAGACTCAAGGATATCAGTAGAAAAGTCAGGCGCCAGAACCTGAAATTTTCCAGTGTGACGGAATGCTTGGCGAGTGATTTTGGGTGCAGGTTGCTTGGCATCAACCGAGACCTACGACAACACACAATCAGAATAGATGGATGAAGTCACGAATACGGTTCTATTCATAGCAGCCTGTCCCTGGACAGATCAACGTTGCAGTTGTTTTTATTGGAACATTTTTGCATGATGCATGGTCAGAGTCATCCTTGCAGATCTCACATGCGGTCATAGATTGCTCTTCCGGAGTAACGAGATATGGTATGTACGGTGATATTTCAAAAAAATACGTCAATAATCTACTCAACATTCCTGCCATGGTTCCTTTGAGGCTCACGCAGGTGTTCCTGTTCTCTGATCTGACTGATCGTGAATAGGCGGTAGCGTTACTGAAGCCTCATCGACCTTCCTGTCAGGAATTGGCCAAGATGGTGAGTCCTTCACGTGAAGCTCTCAGTTGAGCTATGAACGTGCTCACAGAAAATGGGAGTATCACGGTGACTTGATCTGCGATCTACATCAGTAAAGTGGGAATAAGAAGACGCATACTGCCAATTGCATTACTCAGAATCCGTGATTGGCAGTGCTGATAGCGCATAATCTCTTGCATGTATAGTCCACGAGATCAAAAGCGTACCGCAAGAAAAAATATGAAAATTGTGAGTGTCTTAGATATGAGGATGCATTCATTGCATCATCGAAACGAGGCTGGAGGTTACATGAATACATGTGAAATGCCAAGATTTTTTGCAAAGGAGAGCATGTGAAAATTCGCGTCGCGCATGGGTCGGATTTGCTGGTGAAAAGTCCGAATGGTTCGACTATTTGTCGAAGCGTGGGGTTTCTTGTCAATGACGAGCTTATGGTGGATGCCGGCACACTAGCTTCCGGGCTGACGTTGGAAGAACAAAAACGTGTAAAACATATTCTTCTCTCACATCTCCACCTTGATCACATCAAAGGTATTCCGCCGCTCATCGACAATCTTTCAGGGCTCGTGGATCATCAAGTCGTGGTGGCAAGTCTGTCATCGGTGATCGATGGGCTTCACAAGCATATCTTCAACGACATGGTTTTTCCGAACTTTTTCCAGCAGCAAGGGCCCCGTCATTCCATCCTGCGAGCGCAAAGTCTCGAACCTCAAAAAGAAGTCTGTATATCACGTGGGATCAGCGTCATCCCCGTGTCCGTCAACCACACGGTAGAAACAGTGGGCTATGTCATTCGAGACGACTCGGCAGCGTGGATTTATAGCGGCGATACTCATCTCACCGAAGAAATTTGGCAAGTTGCTGCCCGTACCCCTAACCTCAAAGGCGTGTTCATTGAAGTCTCTTTTCCGAATGCTATGCTGGACATAGCTATTCAAAGTAAGCATCTCACCCCGCAGCTCCTTGCCCAGGAATATCGCAAAATCGGGAAGCCAGATTTGCCTCTCTTCATCTATCACATGAAACCCACCATGCGAGAAGCGATCATTCAAGAAATTGCTGAACTTGACATCGAAACGGTTACGATCTTGGAAGAGGGGCAAGAGATAGAATTATAGTGTAGAACAATTCTCCTTTATCCAAATTATTCATACACCAAAAGTTGTACGAGTTCCTGGATACATCGACGAGGACCTGTGGAAGGGTTTTTCTCGTTGACCAAGTGGTTCCCGGCTAGGGATAATGAGTGAAATTGCTTGCGGTTAGTTGCCGGTCAGATCAGACTAAAAGGAGCATCTCGTCGATCATCATGACTACACAACGAGGAAGCATAAAAGGTCTGCCTAAAGCAAAATATCTTTCTAGCTCTTTTCTTGCCAGGCTGAACCAAGAAACCAACTGCCGAGTGTTCTTGCAACTTATCCGAGATGAAGCCTGTCGGCGTTTAGAAGCGGAAATGGCCAGTGTGTTTCTCTGGGATAAGGGCAAGCAGGAGCTATGGTTCCCGCTACCAGAAAATGGACAATATTTACGTTTGGATGCGCGGTTAGGTATCGCGGGGGCCTGTGTGTCGTCGGGTGAAATCATGAATGTGAACGATGTGCAATCCGATGACCGTTTTTTCTCAGGTATTGATCTCCATACCAAACGGCGCACACGTACGTTGTTAGCGGTTCCTCTTCGGACGTCGACCGGGGAAACATTCGGTGTCTTCGAAGCCGTCAATAAAAAGGGCGGAGACTTTTCTGCACGGGATGAGCGGCTTGCCCAAGCTTTCGTGGATGAAATCTCGATTCCCCTCCAGAGAGTTCAGTGGATGGGACAATTGCAGCACGAGCGGCAGCAGTTGGAAGAGGAAAATTCGAATTTATGGAAAGAGGTTGAAGGTCGGTTCTCGACGCAACAACTGATCGGTAATAGCCTCCCCATGCAACGGTTGGTACGCGTCATTGATCAAATACGGGATAGTTCAGTGGATGTGCTGATCACTGGGGAAAATGGGACAGGCAAAGAATTGGTGGCGAAAGCCATTCACTATTCAAGTCCGCGGGCACGGCATCCGTTTGTTGATATCAATTGTGCGGCATTGCCGGATAATCTCATTGAAAGCGAACTCTTTGGAATAGGCCGCGGCACGGCCACGGGGGTTGATGCCAGGGTTGGGAAATTCGTACAGGCGCATAAAGGGACATTGTTCCTTGATGAAATAGGAGATTTGGGGCTCAAAGCGCAAGCCAAGATTTTGCGTGTCCTCGAGGAACGTGTCGTGGTCCCGGTGGGGGAACGGAAGTCAATCCCTATTAACATTCGTGTGTTGGCTGCGACGAATACCGACCTTGAGGAGGGTATGAAGAATGGGACGTTTCGCGAAGATCTCTATTACCGTTTGAAGGTCGTGCATATTCAAACGCCAACGTTACGGGATATTTCGGTGGATATCCCTTTGCTCGCGAATTACTTTATGGATCGGCATTGCCAGGAAATGGACAAGCCGCGAAAGAAGATCGCTTCCGCCGCGATGCGTCGCTTGGTGGAATGTGCCTGGCCAGGTAATATGCGGCAATTGTCGAATGAGATGAAGCGTTTAACGGTCATGGTGCGCGGGGCAACTATCAAGGAAGACATGCTTGATAGTGCCATCAAGCGTACGGCGCACAGTCCACAGAATGCGATTAGCCTGGAGGGGAAAAGTCTTCCACAGGTTCTTGGAAGTATTGAAACACAAATCATCAAAGATGCGTTAATGGCTTGTCAGTTCAATCAAGTCCGCACGGCTGAATACTTAGGCATTAGCCGACAAGGGCTTATCAAAAAAATCAACCGCTACCACATCTACGTGAAAAATTTACGAGACGAAGTGTACGAATCCCTCTAGGCATCTGGCTCGGGTTAGACTGATCTACCAAAGTTCGTGAGAAGCAAAAGAACTACGAGCAGCAAGGTTCTTCTTGCGCATTCTGTACTCCTCGCTTTTCACGTCGACCTTTTCACATGAGAAAATCTCTCACCGTATAGTATTGCAACTTTCAAGTAAGACATTCAGAACTCCCTCGCCCTTTCAGGGAGAGGGTTGGGGTGAGGGTGAATGGCGTATTTGATGATCAAAACACTATAGGTTTAACTATTGTGAGAGAAATGGAGGAGCTTGTGTGCTAAGGGATAATTTTCATGTGACGTGGGGACCGTAGGGCGGTAACGTTGTGAGGCGGTCATCGTCTATTGGGCCTCCGACCGTAAAGTGATAGAGCGATTGCCACTTGGTTTGAGGATAACAGCCCAGCATTCGATGGACGGGATCGTCGAAGAAGCAGCCAATGCCCGTAGAACGAATTCCTGCGGCTTCTGCTTCCAGGTACAGGACTTGGCCTATCAATCCGGCTTCCCAGAACAGACGTTTGTAAAACCACGGGCCACACGTTTCTAACCTCTCATCGAACTCCGCAATCATTCCGAGTGCAAAGGTGCTGTCACGCGCAATTTCCTGCCCACAACTGAGCTGCATGGCTATCTTCTAAGAGATACAGCGGGAGCTGAGACGGACAATTATCCGGGATGGACCACATGAATTGCTCATGCATGTCGGATCGAAAATCTGTCACCTGGCGTCCATGCGGATTGCGATTAAGCCAATACATTCCCGGTGACAGTCCTTCAACCCGATGGACAAACAGGGCGAGGTGAACGGTGGGTTCCCAGGGAAGGCAATCCCAGGGCATGGGTCGCTCAGAAAACGGTAACTGGTTATGAGGCATGGTCCGTAGTAGCATCGTGTAAAACCGATCAACGGAAAGACTGGTGTGTCCATCAAAAGACACGGCGCTTCGCCGTTGGTGGATGATCCGGCCGGCTAGGGGA
>QIMB01000077.1 GCA_003233615.1 Nitrospirota bacterium | reverse complement strand
GCACTGAAATCTTCCCTGTTTCTTTCCTTAAAAATCTGTCACCATTTCTCGTATGGTCAGTTAACCAGGCTCTGAGCCATTACTGAGAAGGAGAGTATGCCAACAGTATAAGCATATGAGAAGCCTTCCTGGGTAAGGTTGATCCAACCGCCCGGAACCGCTGCCTCTGGCAGTGGGTGTTCGACGAGGTGAAGCGTGCGTGCGCTGAATCTGACACCTAGCCCCGAGAACGGGAAAGTTTGGGTGCCTGCTGATCGTGTTGACCTACGCGCAATCCATGCGTCAGTTCGCACTATGGACAGTGACTGACGAGCCCCCGTGGTCTCAGACAGCATCGAGTCGAACAACAGTAATGGAGCAATTCCGGCGTGAAGAGACCCTCTTGGGCATCGGTGCCCGAGTATGAATGCGCAACGTAACTAGGAGTGGTTCAAAAGGGGTTTTTGTAGCGGGACGGGACCTAGTTTAGCGATGAAACGGCTAATCCTCGTGGTGTGAAAGGTCACGCGTTTAATCACCCGTGAGAGGAGAACCACAGAAACTGACATGATTAAAGAGGACCTTGTTACCGAACGGGTCGCGATTGATAGCTATCGTGACATGATCAATTTTCTGGGAAATAACGATTCAACGACGCGTCGGATGCTTGAAGGGATTTTAGCCATGGAAGAGGAGCACGCGGCTGAAGAGATTCTTAAGGCGGCTAAACGGATCCGCGCGGACCTTATTGTGGTGGGATCCAAAGGGTTGACGGGGCTGAGGCGTTTCCTTCTGGGTAGTGTTGCGCATAAAGTGGCCCGCCATGCGCCGTGTGCAGTGATAGTGGTGCAACAAGCCGTGCCTGATGAAAAATCCCAACCAGGCTGTGAAAAAGACAAATTTCCACTCAAACCTCTACGGAAGCGACATCAGTAGCTGTTCCCTGAAAAGATGCTCACAGCGAGAATTGTTCTTTCCGAAGAAAGAAAGGAGCCTATCCATGAACGTGTTATTGGCAGTGGATCCATCACAAAATTCTTCGGCGGCGACCACATTTGTGGAGGCACTTCGGCTCCCGGTTAGCTCAAAATTATATCTCCTTTACGTGGAAGAACCTCAAGAGAAACTGCCAGACCCAGATCATTTCCCTCGTGTGTTGGGAGAGGTGAGAGAACAACTGTCCCAAATTCGGCAGACGACGTTGGAAAACGCCCGTCAGTTAGTGAATCGTCTAGCGGCCCCGTTTCACGTGCAAGGGCTGGAGATTCATCCCGTTGTGGTGGAAGGGATCCCCGGGGCCGAAATTCTCACGGCTATTGATCAGTATCAAATTGACCTTGTCGCGTTGGGAACCAAAGGACTGTCAGGGATGAAACGTTTTCTTCTCGGCAGCGTGAGTGAGTGGGTGCTGTACGATGCCCCTTGCTCGGTGTTAGTCGTACGCGATCAGCCCCAATGGGCTGCCGCAGCGAATTCCCGAGGTCTGCATGTTCTCCTAGCCATGGATGGCTCTTCAGATTCTTTGGAAGCGGTCGCTTTGCTTAAGACACTCAAGCTTCCAAGCACATCGCGCCTTACTATCCTTCATGTCGTGGACAAGCCTACGGCTCTGATCACCTTGGCTTTGGTTTCGGGTCATATAGACGCGACAAAATTTGCTGAAGATTGCAGACGGACTGGTCAGCAAGCGGGAGCGCAGCTTCTTGAGGAAACTCGACGTGACCTGATGGGCGAAGAACTTGAAGTAGACACCAAGCTGACCGAGGGCCATGCGGCGGATGAAATTCTCAACGCTGCTCAAGAGGTTCAAGCAGATCTCATCGTCGTCGGGTCAAGAGGCTTGTCGGTACTGAGACGCATCATGATGTTAGGAGGTGTTTCGCACAAAGTCGTTCGCCACGCGCCATGTTCAGTCCTGGTCGTTCGGAAACTGACAAAAGGGACATAACAGGATGCCCCCTCGTCATGTCGCCAAATGATCTCCCTAAGACCTTGGTGACGGTGAGTCAATTATCGCTATGCCTATCATATTGGACGACGGCTATCGGCAGTACAGAGACAAAGGAAGGGACGCAACAGATTCAAGGTCTTGCGTCTAGTCTTGTCCATTTCTAATCGATTAAAACACACAGAAAGGCATATAGTTATGAACGTGTTGCTTGCCGTGGATGAATCGTGTAATTTTAAAGCCGCCGCGCAAATTCTCTCGCAAATCCAGCTTCCAGCGGATTCTAATCTCTACCTTCTCCACGTCAACCCACTCGATGAATGGCTCCGACTGGGAACCACAGGTCGTTCCTTACGCATGATTGAGCAAATCAACATGAGTCGTGCGGCCGCATGCACTAAGATGCGACACGTCCTCAGCCAGATGGAGAAAACCTTCCTAAAACCAAGCCTCGCGGTTCATTCTTTCGTCACTGACGGAGTCCCGGGAGCGGAAATTCTGCGAATCATTGCCGAGTATCACATCGATCTCGTGGTACTGGAGACGAGGCGTCGCTCTAAAGTTTCAAGTTTTCTGCTCGGGAGCGTGAGCGAGTGGGTGTTGAATGAGGCGTCCTGTTCCGTGTTGATCGTGCGGGGAAAAACTTGGCCCAAAAAATCCACGAAAGGTCTGAACATTCTGATTGCCACCGATGGCTCGCCTGATGCCAAAGAAGCTATCGAGTTTGTCGGAAGGGTAGGCTTTCCCCCTTCAACGGTGCTGACCCTTCTGCATGTGGTGAGGAAAAAAGTGCATCAAACAGCACAACTGGTCACCACCGACGGCACCCAGCCTGCCACATTTAGGAAATTAGCGGAAGACCTTTTGAAAGCGCGTGGCCGAGAAGGAACGACACTGTTGGAGACAACCCGAAAGACCCTGAATTGCCCAGGACTCAAGATTGAGGAGAATCTTGCCTTTGGCCACGAAGCCGAAGAGATTCTCAAAGCCGCCAAACGGACCCGAGCGGATCTCGTTGTGATGGGATCAAGGGGACTGACAGGACTGCGGCGCTTCCTGTTGGGAAGTGTGTCCAATAAAGTGACTCGCCACGCACCGTGTTCGGTGGTGGTGGTACGACAATCACCGGCTGAGGGGAAAAACCAGAAGAACACGTGACCCAACTTTTTGCATGCGACCATCTAAGGTCCCTTGCTCCGATAAGCGGCCAGGCCTCCGATCGGATCGCGATGCAAATCAAGGTGTGGGATAGAGGGTTCTGTCGCAAATAGCTTGATGTGTTAACCTGAGGCTATTTGAGGGGGAGACCATCATGGCAGCCATATCCTTCAAAGGCCGACATTTTCAGCATGACATGATTCTGCAAAGCATGCGTTGGTATCTGGCCTACGCCCTCAGTTATCGGGACATCGAAGAATTGATGCAAGAACGTGGATTCTCTGTGGATCACAGCACGATCAATCGTTGGGTGCTGCATTATTCACCACAACTGGATGCGGCCTTTCGACAGAAGAAGAAACGCGTCGGCAAGCGCTGGAGAATGGATGAAACGTATCTTAAAGTGAAAGGCCAATGGAAATACTATTATCGAGCGGTCGACAAGCAAGGGCAGACCATCGACTTTCTCTTGACCAAGAAACGAGATGCCAAGGCCGCTTTACGCTTTTTCAAGAAAGCGATTGAGCAACATGGCACACCGAGTCTGGTGAATATCGATCAGAGTGGTGCGAACAAGGCGAGCCTGAACCAGGTGAATCGAGACAATCAAACACGCATAAAAATCCGCCAATGCAAATACCTCAACAATATCATTGAACAAGACCACCGCCGCATCAAGAGGTTGACGCGACCAATGCTCGGCTTCAAAAACTTTCACGCCGCTCAACGAACGTTAGCGGGCATGGAAGTCATGGCGATGATCAAGAAAGGGCAGATGAAAACCCGAGCGGGAAATGAGCAAACTCCCGCGGAAATGTTCTATGCCCTCGCCGCGTAGTCATCCGGGTCACGACCAACCTTTTCGCCTCGATTACCTATTTGCGACAGAACCCTTTTGTTGGGTTAGACCCCTCTTTGGGAAAATTGAAGGCTGCTTTATTTTCTTGAGAGATGGGTACGTAATCAAATGTGACGCGACGCAACGCTGAGGGAGTGTGAAGCACAGGGCCCTCACAGTGTGGAGTTCTCCACTTCTTCCAAGGCCTCTACGCTATGTCTTTGGGAATATCGGACCTGATTTTATTGTTCCTCTGCACAAACTTCTGGCAGCCGTGTATCTTGAACAGTCCCTTTTGAAAAGACCATTCTCCCCACGTGCTT
>QIMB01000496.1 GCA_003233615.1 Nitrospirota bacterium | reverse complement strand
GGTTGTGACGAGAAACAGGAGCGGGAGAGGTCACCAAGATTTCCGGGAAGGTTGCCTATACATGAGATAGTCGCTATGTTACCATTTTTTTTGTCTCTCGTAACAACTGCAATAAATAAATTCACGACGCGCATCTGCAAGCTCATCCCAGACCGACATCATTGAGAGAATCATGGTAGCTGAACAGCCAATCATTCAGAGTGATACAACATATATGCGGATGGCGTTAGAACAAGCGCAAGAGGCTTACCGGGCAGAAGGCAGAAGAGGTACCCGTTGGCGCCATTCTCGTCAAAGAAGGAAAAGTCATTGGCACTGGATATAATCAGAGGGAAGGCTTACAAGACCCAACAGCACATGCCGAACTCTTAGCCATTCGTGCCGCGGCAACAGCTATTGGATCCTGGCGTCTCACCGATATGACCCTGTATGTCACATTAGAACCATGTGCCATGTGTGCGGGAGCCCTCATTCAATCCAGAATAGCCCGACTCGTGTTTGGTACATGGGACCCCAAAGCTGGCGCATGTGGATCGATCTGCGATCTCACCGCCGAAACACGATTCAACCACCACGTCATCGTTCAATCTGAGATTTTGACAGAAGACTGCCGACACTTGTTACAACAATTCTTTCAACAGCTTCGCGAGGCGCAACCCGTCCCATAGTTTTGCAACTTTCAATTAACACTCTTCAAAACACTCTCATCCTTTCAGGGGGGTTAGAGTGCCCGAAGGTCCATGTCCCCTCTACACGCCTCCCTTATCTATCCGTGAATGGCATTGTTAATTGGCAATTAGCATGGTATATTGCCAAAATAAGGGAGGAGGAGATTATGGAAGCAACCTTAGACCGATTTGGCCGCATCGTAATTCCCAAAAAAATCAGAGACGACTTTCATCTACACGTTGGATCTCCCATTCGTATTGAAGAGGGGAAAGGGGGAATTTGGTTAACACCTGTCGAAGGTGAGCCGCACCTTGTGAAAAAGGATGGTGTCTTGGTGTTCTCTGGAAAAGCCACAGGAAACATTGAAACGGCCATAGACGAACATCGCCAGGAGCGACACGCGGTGCTGAGAGGTTGGAAGTGAGAACGTTATTTGATACTTCGGTCCTCGTTGCAGCCTTCATTGAGGGGCATCCCAAACATGAACGAGCGCTACCTTGGGTATCGAAAGCCAAAGCCCAGGAATTTGAATGTATGGTTTCCAGTCACACATTGGCAGAGTTATATGCGGTGTTAACAACCTTGCCGGTGACGCCACGTCTTTCGCCGAGTGTATCCTGGAGATTAATTCATGAAAATATTGAAAGCGTTGCAAAGACCGTGTCGTTGTCCCCCTCGGACTATAAGGCGCTCATTAAACGAGCTTCAGAATTAGGACTCACAGGGGGCATTATCTATGATGCCTTGATTGCAAAAGTCGCTGAAAAATCAAAAGTGGAACGGATTGTGACCTTCAATCTCAAGCACTTTCGGAGAGTGTGGGAAGGCAAGAAAGAGGCCTTGGTTGAACCATAGAGTTTGGGAGTCAGGTTTGGGCAGAGTAGAGAACTGCCAGTATTCTAAAACGAAGTGCACCATGCTTTCTATTAAAACACTTCAAGACTCCCTCGCCCTTTCAGGGCTTCGTTCCGATGAGGGACGAAGGTTAGGATGCGGGTGAAGACGCATTTACAGCAAGTACAACACCATACCTAAAGACAATACCGGCGCGGAGAGGTGCGAGAGTGGCCGATTCGGACGGTCTCGAAAACCGTTGTCCTGAAAGGGACCGTGGGTTCGAATCCCACCCTCTCCGCCAGCCTTCGCGCTCGCCGCTGTAGCCAGCTTTGGCGCGCAAGCGGCCAAGGCTACGGCTGGCAGGCCAGCATGGGGAAATACCAAAAAACGTCATTAGCGTATCAGCAAAAAAAATGCGAAGGCTGTCCGCCGAAGCTGTGCAGTCAATGATCGATAGCATAGTACGCTTTCATCTAGCATTAGCTTGAAAGCAACCACACGGTTGTAGCGAAGGCGGGCCCCACGATTTCTCTCCTCATGCAATACGTCTATCTCATCAGAAGCCAATCACATCCCCAACAGAGTTATATCGGTATCACGACCGATCTGAAAAAACGCATGGCCACTCACAACAACGGTGGCTCTGTCCATACCTCGAAGTTCAAGCCGTGGAAGCTCGTAACCTATGTTGCATTTTCTGAAGACTCAAAGGCCCTTGCGTTCGAAACCTACCTCAAGACCGGTTCCGGACGAGCCTTTGCCAAGAAAAGACTGTGGCAATAAGGATATTTCCCCTTCATGGGGTGACCGGAGCAACGCGAAGGCACGAGGGGGCTGGCCTCTTAGTGGGAGTGCGGGGCTAGCAAGACCCGCACGACTTCGAATCCCTACTCTCTCTGCCAACCAGTCTACAGCCAAATCGGCCTCTCCAATAGCACGAAAAAAATCCGTGCCATCTCCATGAGTTAGACGTTCTTCACCACACAATTGACGCGCGCGCGCTCACGCGGAGCCCCCGACTTATTCCTTTATTTCTGTAGTTTTCTCTGGTAGGATTTTGGCGGTCGCACTCTGGGCGCATGTGTGGGACCAAGAGAGACATTGGCAGGGTCCAAAATTACGATCTCGAACCTCTCTGAAATCCATTGGGAGGAGGGAGGAAAACCGAAATATTTCCGTTGGAATGAGGAGAATAACTGATTACGGGCTAAGGGTTTTCCTATGTTTTGCCAAAGGAGAGTTGTAGCCTAATTCTTAGTCAAGACATTGCACAATTCCGAATGCCCTAATATCTTGGAAGTAAAGCGTTCGGTGTTATCCGGCATGTTCCCTCAGATACCGGGAGACAAAGATCAGTGGAATATGTGCGACAGAACAGGGTTACGATAGAGGAGGAATATGCGTGTTTAACAAAAAATACTCAAGAATGAGGTAACTCGTATCTGATCGGACACTTGAGAACTATGTCACTACACGAAATTCATGAGCCCCATATCTTAGGATATAGGGCTCATGAGTATTCCATGTCATCGACATATTGACGAGATTGCCTATTTTTATGCAATCAATGCCCTCCTGTACAGCACAAATGGCTTTACCAACAACGATATGTTCCGGCACACTGCCACTGCTCACATAAAACTCAATGAACGCGTGATTCGCAACACGATCAACCGTGAGTGTCGTGATTGGGGTTTCTCCAGGAATCCCCTCAAAGCCTGCGGAAACCACTTCCTCACCCATCGCCCTATCGCACTGAACCATAATGTATTCTGTTTGATGGTAGTTTGCGTCAGTTAAAGTCAATGTCTTAGTCTTTTCTATAAAACTTATGGCATTGTTAATTTAATAGATATATGAGAAGCTTTCTTCCGTATATTGGGGGGAGGTGCGTATGCGGAATTGTCCACGATGTTCCAGTGCTGACCGAGTCAAAAGTGGCGTCCTCCACGACCGCCAGCGCTACACGTGTCAAGTCTGCCGGTCTTTGTATACGGTTGCCCACCAATCTGATATCTCGACCGCCGC
>QIMB01000125.1 GCA_003233615.1 Nitrospirota bacterium | reverse complement strand
TCCTTGGTCTTCTTCGCGAAGAGGAAGGTATTGGCGGAAAAGTCTTACGAAGCTTAGGAGCGAATCTTCTGACTGCACGTCAATTGACGGTGACCTTTTTGCGGAAAACAGGAACGAGAGAGCGTGATAAAAAAAGTAGCACGCCGGCATTAGATGAATTTGGAAGAGATCTCACGCAATTAGCCCAGGAAGGAACCTTGGATCCGGTTATCGGGCGATCTGATGAGATTGAGCGGATGCTGCAGATTCTGAGTCGGCGAACCAAAAATAACCCAGCACTTATCGGTGAACCTGGTGTGGGAAAGACAGCAATCGTCGAAGGGCTGGCTCAACGGATTATCAGTCTGGATGTCCCAGATAATTTATTGAATCGTCGTGTGATTGCGTTAGATCTTGGATCGCTAGTCGCTGGCACAAAATACCGTGGACAGTTTGAGGAGCGCCTGAAAGTTGTCATGAAAGAAATTTCTCAGGCGGGCAATATCATATTATTTATTGATGAACTTCATACGTTGGTTGGTGCTGGCGCGGCAGAAGGTTCTATTGATGCCGCCAACATGTTGAAGCCAGCATTGTCACGTGGTGAAATTCAATGCATCGGTGCAACGACCCTTGATGAATACCGCAAGCATATTGAAAAAGATGGGGCTCTGAAGCGGCGGTTTCAACCGATCTATGTGCAGCCTCCGTCTATTGAGGAAACGGTGAGTATCATTCAGGGTCTGCGTGATCGCTATGAAGAGCATCATGGTGTGGATTACACGGATGAAGCCGTTGAGCAAGCTGTCAAGCTGACTGATCGTTACATTACCGACAGATTTTTGCCCGACAAAGCGATTGATCTGATTGATGAAGCTGGTTCTCGTGCAAAATTGTTGACCTATGCACTTCCACCAGAATTGAAATCACTGGATCAAGAATTGAAGCGGGTTGCCCGTGAAAAAGAAGTGGCTATTGGCTTGCAGAATTTTGAAGAAGCGGTAAAGTTTCGTGAAGAAGAAGAAAAGTTTAGAAAATTATTGGACGATGCCAAGCAAGATTGGAAGAAAAAACAAGAGAAAAATCGCCCTGTGATTTCCGGTGAAGATATCGCCTATGTCGTATCGAAGATTACAGGCATTCCTCTCGTCAAACTCGAAGAAGAAGAGTCGGAAAAACTCTTGCATATGGAGGATTACCTCCATAAACGAATTGTTGGGCAAGATGAAGCCATATCTGCGATTTGCCGGTCCATCCGTCGGTCCCGTGCTGGGCTGAAGGATGCGAAGAAACCTATTGGGTCATTTATTTTCTTGGGCCCGACTGGTGTCGGGAAAACGGAATTAGCTCGAGCCTTAGCAGAATTTTTGTTCAATACCGAAGATGCCTTGATCCGCGTCGATATGTCGGAGTATCAAGAGAAATTCACCAGTTCACGCCTGTTTGGTGCTCCTCCAGGTTATGTAGGGTATGAGGAAGGCGGACAGTTAACCGAGAAGGTGAGACGGCGTCCCTATTCGGTGGTGTTATTCGATGAAATCGAAAAGGCCCATCCCGATATTTTCAATGTATTGTTGCAAGTCCTTGATGATGGGGTCCTTACAGATAGTTTAGGTCGAAAGATAGATTTCAAGAATACGATTTTAGTCATGACCTCGAATATCGGCACGCGGTTTATTCAAAAAGGCGTGTCCCTCGGTTTTCAACGTGATGTGGAATCAGACAATACCACTCGAGTGAAGGACGAAGTCCTGGGTGAATTGAAACGGCATTTCAGTCCTGAATTTTTGAATCGTCTTGATGAAATGGTCGTCTTCCATCAACTCACAAAAGAGCATTTGTTCACGATTATAGATATTCTTATTGGGGAGTTGAACGCCAGGTTAGTTGAACGTGGAGTGCATCTGGACGTAAGCGAGGAAGTGAAGCAATGGCTCATTGATGAAGGATTTGAGTCGCAGTATGGCGCTCGTCCACTTCGACGTACCATTCAACGTCGTTTAGGTGACCCTCTCTCAGAAGAACTGATTAAAGGCCGATTTAAAGATGCCAAGAAAATTAAAGTTGTGCTGACCGATAATACACCAAATTTCATTGAGGAAGAGGTGTTAGCGAGTGTGTGATTGGATCTAAGATAACCTGAAAGAATAAAACAAGACCCTCAGAACTTGATGTTCTGAGGGTCTTGTTATTTTGTCCTGGTGTTTTGAAAGACATGTATGCAATGGTATTAGGCATTGAGACCTCGTGCGATGAGACCGCCGTTGCCGTACTGGACGAAGATGGACATATTCTGTCGAATGTCTTGGACACCCAAGTAGACATGCATGCGCCTTTTGGCGGTGTCGTGCCTGAGTTGGCTTCTCGTCGCCACTTGGAACGATTGGAAGGACTGACCAGGGAGGCACTGGACAGTGCAGGTATTTCTCTTTCGGACATAACAGGCATTGCGGTTACCAATCGTCCGGGTTTGGTCGGGGCACTCATTGTCGGAGTCAATTTTGCAAAAAGCTTGGCCTATGCCAGGAATATCCCCTATGTCACGGTGAATCATTTGGAAGGGCATTTGGCATCTGTCTGGTTGGCTAACCCTGAAATGGCGATTCCGGCGATGGTGCTTGTTGCCTCAGGAGGCCATACCCATTTGGCGTGGGTTCCCAAGCATGGAGAGTACAAATTTATTGGTTGGACTTTGGATGATGCGGCTGGTGAAGCCTTTGATAAGGGAGCAAAAATGTTAGGATTGCCGTATCCTGGTGGTCCGGCGATTGATGCTTTGGCGGAACAGGGTAATCGGCGAGCCGTTGCATTCCCACGGCCTCAATTACATAGCGGTGATTTTACCTTTAGTTTTAGTGGCTTGAAAACGTCGCTGCTCTATTTTTTAAAAAAAGCAAAAAACGTGGGAGGTTCTCAACTACCTGTCTCGGATATTGCGGCGAGTTATCAAGAAGCCATTGTGGAGGTACTGGTCGAAAAGCTCTGTCGGGCTGCACGTCAGTATGACGCAAAGGCTGTTTCAGTCGTCGGAGGGGTGGCGGCCAATTCTCGTTTGCGAGCCAAGTTGGAAGAACGTGCTGCTGCATGCTGCTTAGAATGTACTCTGCCACCGCGTTCGTTATGTACTGATAATGCGGCTATGATCGCCGCGGCGGGACTGAAACAATTGAAACGACAGGAATATGCGTTGTGGCATGAGGATGCCATTTCGACGTTGGAATGTAAGAATGAGTTTCTCGCCAAATCAGCGACGTTCTCGTGAGCATGGATGTCCAATAAGGGCCTGCTGGATATTATCACTCCCATGCC
>QIMB01000210.1 GCA_003233615.1 Nitrospirota bacterium | reverse complement strand
AAATCAACACGCTGAAAGGAAACGTGAATTGGATGCGGGCGCGACAGGGACGGCTGGCGTCTGATCTTTTTGGGGATGATCTGAAAAAACTGTTTCCGATTATTGATGATGCGACACAAAGTGATTCAGCCTGTTTAGACAATACCATTGAATTCTTGGTGATGGCTGGCCGATCATTGCCGCATGCCATGATGATGTTGATCCCTGAGCCCTGGCAGGGAAACCCGAAAATGGATTTTGATCGCCTTGGGTTTTATGAATATCATGCGGCGGTGATGGAGCCATGGGATGGCCCGGCGGCCGTCTGTTTTACTGACGGGAAACTAGTGGGCGCGACGTTGGATCGCAATGGACTTCGGCCTTGTCGCTATCAGGTGACCAAAGATGATGTGGTGGTGCTGGCTTCAGAAGCTGGCGTCTTGCCAACAGACCCGCAAAACATACTTCTGAAAGGGCGACTGCAGCCTGGTCGGATGTTTGTGGTCGATACGGAACAGGGTCGGATTATTGACGATGAAGAAATAAAAACGGAAATCACCAAACGAAAACCCTATCGGCAGTGGTTGATGCAACATCGAGTCTCTCTGGATGAACTGCCGGAACCAATGAATGTCCCTCAACCTGATCATCCTACGCTCCGACAGCGTCAGCAAGCCTTTGGGTATACCGTGGAAGAACTCAAAATGGTGTTGATCCCGATGGGCGTGAATGGTGAGGAGCCAACCTCATCTATGGGTACTGATACACCGTTAGCGGTGTTGTCTGAACGGCCGCAGCTTCTCTTTAAATATTTCAAGCAGTTGTTTGCCCAAGTGACGAATCCTCCAATCGACCCGATTCGGGAACATTTGGTCATGTCATTGGTGACCAATATTGGGCCGAAACCCAACGTGATTGCCGAAATTCCTGAAGCCTGTCGACGGATCAAACTACAGCAACCGATTCTGAGCAATGTGGATCTTCAGAAGATTCGCATGATTGGCGATCCCCATTTCACTAGTAAGACGTTACCCTTGCTCTTTAAAGTCTCCGAGGGGCCTGAAGGCCTGGCGTCGGCGATCGAGCAGCTCTGTCAGCAAGCCTCAAAGGCAATTAAGGACGGAGAGAAGTTTTTGATCTTAAGCGATCGGGGCATGGATGCCGAATGGGCCCCCATCCCCAGTTTATTAGGGGTCTCCGCTGTTCATCATCATTTGGTACGTGAAGAAACGCGGACGGAAGTTGGCTTAATTTTAGAAACTGGTGAGCCACGGGATGTCCATCATTTTGCCTGCTTGATCGGGTACGGTGCCGGAGCGATTAACCCCTATTTGGTGGTGGAATCGCTTGTCGACATGGAGCGGGAAGGATATTTCCCTGAAACGGTCGATGCGCCGACGGCCGAATCTCGATTTATTAGAGCGGTCAATAAGGGCCTGCTGAAAATCTTTTCAAAGATGGGCATTTCAACGTTGCAATCGTATTGTGGTGCACAAATTTTCGAAGCGATTGGCCTCAATTCTGAGTTGACCGACAGGTATTTTACCGGTACGGCCTCCCGAATCGAGGGAATTGGCATTCGGGAATTGGGAGAAGAAACCTTACGGCGTCATGCCGTGGCCTATCAGCCCGTTCCTATTCGCCAGCTCGATTTCGGTGGCGAAATTCATTATCGCATTCAAGGCGAGCATCATAATTGGAATCCGGACACTATTTTTAAATTGCAGCATGCCACCCATACGAACAATCCCAAATTGTTTGCGGAATATGCCGCCTTGGTGAATGAAGAATACAAACAGCGTTCTACGATTCGAGGGCTCTTTGATTTCAAATTTCTTCCCGAGCCGATTCCTTTAGAGGAAGTCGAACCAACCAGCGAAATCGTCAAGCGATTTACGACCGGGGCCATGTCGTTCGGAGCGATCAGCCAAGAAGCTCACGAAACCTTGGCCATTGCCATGAATCGGCTAGGGGCAAAGAGTAACACGGGGGAAGGTGGTGAGGATCCGGAACGATTTATTCCTTTACCCAACGGCGATTCTAAGAATTCCTACATTAAGCAGGTGGCATCCGGTCGCTTTGGAGTAACCGCCAATTATCTGGTGAATGCCAAGGAATTACAAATTAAAATGGCTCAGGGTGCAAAGCCCGGAGAGGGAGGACAGTTGCCTGGGCACAAAGTCGACGAGGGGATTGCCAAGCTTCGGTATTCTACGCCTGGCGTCGGGCTCATTTCCCCTCCACCGCATCATGATATTTACTCGATTGAAGATTTGGCACAGTTGATTTTTGATCTGAAAAACTCCAATCCGGAAGCGGCTGTTTCGGTCAAATTGGTGTCCGAAGTAGGGGTGGGCACGGTGGCAGCCGGGGTTGCCAAAGCTCATGCTGACAAAGTGTTGATTAGTGGAGATTCCGGAGGGACTGGGGCGTCTCCGCTTTCTTCGATTAAATATGCCGGGCTTCCGTGGGAATTGGGGCTTGCGGAAACCCATCAAACGCTGGTGTTGAATGATTTGCGTGGCCGTATTCGGGTGGAAACGGATGGTCAACTAAGAACGGGTCGTGATGTGGTGATTGCCACACTCCTGGGAGCCGAAGAGTTTGGCTTTTCGACGGCCCCTTTGATCGTGGAAGGCTGCATCATGATGCGTAAGTGTCATTTGAACACCTGCCCCGTGGGCGTAGCCACACAAGACCCTGAATTGCGAAAGCGGTTTACCGGTAACCCTGACCACGTCGTGAATTTTTTCCTGTTCGTGGCGGAAGAGATTCGTACATTGATGGCCAAATTGGGATTCCGCACGATGCGGGAGATGATTGGCCGAGTGGATAAACTCAAAGCTCAAAAAGCCGTAGATCACTGGAAGGCTAAAGGGCTTGATTTATCGCTCTTGTTGACGAAGCCTCAGGTCGGTCCAGATGTGGCCACGTCCTGTGTCCAAGCGCAAGATCATGGAATGGCGGACATTTTGGATAATCTATTGGTCGAACGTTGCCAATCAGCGATTGAACGGGGCGAACCGGTTTCTTTGGAATTTCCCATTCGCAATCTCAATCGGACCACAGGCACGGTTTTGTCCAGCCATGTTGCCAGGCGATACGGAACCGAGGGGCTGCCACCTGATACCATTCGGATTAAATTTACCGGCTCAGCCGGACAATCCTTCGGAGCATTTTTGTCGAAGGGGATCACCCTTACCCTTGAAGGTGAATCTAATGACTATTTGGGCAAGGGGCTGTCCGGTGGAAAAATTATCGTTGTGCCGCCCCCCAATGTGACCTATGCTCCTGAAGATACGATTCTTATTGGG
>QIMB01000278.1 GCA_003233615.1 Nitrospirota bacterium | reverse complement strand
GTGCGGTTGTTAACTTGGAGGAGGTAGAGTCGACGATTCAAAATGCCCGCCGAGCTAAAGGAGGCAAATCCGCTTAGCGCAGGGAGGTCCGACCGTCGGACGAGTTGATCCCAGACATCTTGTCCTGATTGTGCGCCTTTTCGAATCGTTTCCAGTACGACCGTGGTGGCATCAAAGGCTTGGACGGCAAAGAGCGACGGCTCTTTATGGTATTGGCTGCGATAGCGTTGAATGAACTGTTGCACACTGGGATCAGGACTATTAAGAAAAAATCCATCTACGAAAATGCTGCCATTTAAATCTTGTTTCGCCCATCGGAACAATTCTGGTGTGTGCCAGCTGTTACCGCCAAGGATCGGGACGTTCATATCAAAAAATGCGAGTTGAGCCGAAATGATGGCTAAGTGTACAGGTTGTCCGGGAAGAAAGACGGCGTCAAAACCTGGAGTATATACGAGGCGTTTCTCGCCCGTTTGAGTTTCCTCTGGCTCTTCAAGACCATATTGCTGAAGATCCTTCGTTTTCAGACGGCGTAATTGTTCGCTGATATCCGTTTGTACTTCAGCGTATTCTTCAACAGCAATAATCTCTCCACCGGAATGAACAACTTCTTTGTTAAACATGGTGGCCAACTCGCGCCCATAGGCCGTTTCCGGGTAGATAATGCAAAACCGAGAATAGCCTAATTCCATTATTGCATATTCCACAAGACGTTTGGCTTGGACAGAAGAGGTCATGGCTGTACTAAACCAATATGAGCCATATTGCCGGACGTTAAGGAGTGTGGAAGATGGTGTGATAAAGGGGGTAGCATAATCATCCGGCAGGTGGCCTAGGCCTCGAATTTCTCTGGACAGCAGTGGTCCAATCACCGCTCGGGGTTGAAACTCATTAAGCAGTTGTTGCATCTCGACTCGCAAGGGAGCGGTGAGCGTTGTGGTATCTTTGACCACTAAGCCCACAGAAGATAGCCCCCATTGTTCTTTTGCGATGTCCATGGCGAGCCGAATGCCATTGAGTAAGTCAGTCCCATAGGGTTTCATGGGGCCGGAAAATGGCAAGGCCACTCCCAGAACATGAGTGTGTACTTTGATCTTGCTAATAAAAGATTGGAGAAGTGCCATGGCGGTTTGCGCATAGGGATGGGTCGGAAAGCGTTTCAGAAATCCGCGAATATCCCGTTCGGCCAAGACTTCATCTCCGCGCGATGTGTGCAGTTCGATGAGACGGATTGTTGCTAAATCTCCAGGGTAACGAGTGGCATAGCCCTCAATAAGTTCTTGAAGGGACTCTTCATCTAATTGCTGCAACACCAGGGTTTGGGTCAATTGTTCCAATTCAAGCCGCTCAAAGGGAGCAACGAGCATCATTTCATTCAGGGCAGCTTTCACTGCGCCGAGAGGGTTTCTGTTGTCGAGTTCTGCTTGACGAATGTGTTGGAAGAGCGCGCGGCGTAGTTCCTGATCTGTCGCATAATCGAGAGCTTGGTATAATTGCGTGAGTGCTTGCGAATATTCCTGATTATGGCTATACAATTCGGCTGTCAATATCCGAGCAGAATTGGTGATGGGGGAAAAGGGAAATTCTTCGAGCAGTTGCCTCATGACGTTGAGTGCGTCTGCGATCTGGCCATCATGTTGCAGAATGGTGGCCTGTAGGAAGTAGGCGTGTTGGAGAACGTCAGGCTGTGGGAGTGAATCGATCAATTCTTCTACCGTTTCCAGCGCACGGGTTGTTCGTCCGGCTTCGAGCTGAGCCTTAGCCTGCTCTAACGTCTTGTGGACTTGGGCTACAGCTCCCAACGCGTGATGAGGGATCGGACCCAGGAATAGAATTCCCAGGTTGATAACCATGCACAACATGGCACGAATCCCCCCACTGGTTTTGGTGTGTGGCAAAGCTGTCATTGAGGGCGCAAAAGGGACAATCACATGGACTGGGTGTCAGAGGTATGGATCAATCGATGTCATGTACAATTGATGTGAATATACAGGCAGTTAAGTTTAGTATATCAGGAAGTGCGCTTACCTAAATAGGGAAACACCATAATTTCTGCCATGTGATGCTGTAATTATTCAAGACGTATAGATATTGTTGATGGAAGATTTAGAAACCTGTTCGAGATTCTCGATGGTTAGGATGTTGTGTAGATTTGAGTCAGGTTTTTCGATCATTCGAGGTGAATAGTGAAAAGGTAGAAGTGGAAAGCGAGGAGTACAGGGTAAGCAAGAAGAAGAGCCTAGCCGTTCCTACTTTTTTTACTACTCACATCTCACTTTTTATTTCTCACTTCTTTGAAAGACGCACAGGCTTGTATGCAAGAATGCATAGATGAATATCTCACAATGTTGCAAGTCGAGACTGGCTGTGCGGCTAATACCGTAGCGGCATACCGCCGGGATTTGAGGAAATTGGTTGACTTTTTTCAACAGGAGGGCGTGACAGATCTTCAGGCTTTGACGAAACCCTTGTGGATCCAATTTCTCGGTAGCTTGAAAACATCAGGTCTATCTTCTTCTTCAATTGCTCGCTGCCTGGCCGCGGTCCGAGGGTTGTATAAGCATCTTGCCCTGAGTCAACGGATTAATGTCGTTGAAGGGATCTTAAAAGGTACACCAAAGCAATGGGCACAACTCCCGAAGCTCTTGTCCGAGGCCGAAGTGACGCGACTGCTCGACCTGCCAGCCCTTGAGCAGCGCGAAGATCGGCGAGATGCCGCCATGATCGAACTGTTATATGCCACAGGTCTTCGCGTCTCAGAATTAGTCACATTGGAAATGGCCGATCTCAATTTAGATGTAGGTTTCTTGCAAGCCACAGGCAAGCGGGATAAGCAGCGAATTGTGCCTATTGGCGATAAGGCCCGCGAGTTGGTCTCGAACTATATAGCATCCGCTCGTCCAGCCTTTATCAAAAAGCGAACATCGTCGGCACTGTTTCTTACCCGGTTAGGTCGGGCCATGAGCCGACAATGTTTTTGGAAAATTCTCAAGGATCGCGCAACTCGAGCCGGGATTACTAAGCCTATATCACCGCACATGCTCCGGCATTCGTTTGCCACTCATCTGTTGGACCATGGAGCGGATCTCCGGTCGGTTCAAATGATGTTGGGCCATACCAGCATTGCCACTACCCAAATCTATACTCATGTCGAACACACCCGCCTTAAAAAAGTCCATGACAGCTTTTTCCCAAGAAAACAACGTAAGCAAGTGAATAATGCTGGTTCCTGAGCAGAAAAAATGAATAGGGACAACCGCAATGTTGCAAATGGTAAAAGGGGTGTGGCAGGCTAA
>QIMB01000344.1 GCA_003233615.1 Nitrospirota bacterium | reverse complement strand
TCATGAATTGTATGAAACGATCCTTATAGGGAATGTACGAAGAAGGAGTAGATCATGAACATTATTCTTCATATTTTGGGAAGTCCGTTTCAACGGTGCCGAAATGCTCGGGGATCGACAGCTGTGGAAATAGGCATCACTCTGCTTCCCTTTCTCCTGTCATTCTTCGGAGTTATTGAATTTGGGATGTACTATTTTCACCAGCATACGCTTCAGTCTGCCACGCATGAGGGAATACGAATTGGCCTGATAGGGGCAACTCTTGATGATGATGATGGTGACGCGTTAAGTCGAGAGGACTCAATTATCAAAGCGATTACTGACAAGGCCGGAGAATTTCTGACGATTGTCCCGGCAGATATTCAGATTAATCCCATTAATGCGGTAGCGGGGGGGCCTGCGAATGCCGGGACCGCAGGCGAGTTAATGAAAGTGGAAGTGGATTACACGCATGAATTCTTCTCGTCGCTTGTCGGGGGGTTTTTTGCAGACAACAAAATCCTGATTCATGCGGAGGGTACGTACCGCAATGAAGATTTTATTTTGTAAAGAGAAAGAGGTTCAGCCATGAAACGACGGATTCTTCAATCAAGCCAGGGAATTGTCTCATTGGAGTTTATGATGATGTTCATCATCTTTACCGCCCTTGCCTTTGGAGTTGTAGAATTTGGGTCAATATTTCATGAACGCAATATCATCACACATTTGACCAGGGAAGGGGCCAGTATCTACTCTCGTGATTTCGAGGATGCCGCTACCATCGTACAGCTAGTTGAAGATTCAACAAGCTATTCTTTGGATTTTGCTAATAAACCAGAACGTTACGCCCTTTTTGTGGCGAGAGCTACTGCGGGCAATCCTCCCGCATGTGTGGCTACAGGGGGCAGTGGAACATTAGCAGATGCTACAGTCATAGCTCCTGCTTCTAATGCGACCTGTGGTCTAACCCCGGCATTATTGGCGTATCTACAGGCAGATGCGGCTGGAGTCTCTCAAATGCAACAATTCTCGGTGGTTCGACTCTATTATCAACATAATGCACTGACACCCCTTGCAGGTTTCCTCACGATACCTTTTTTTGGAGGAGGCGGGGGGATTGATCAGAATCCTATCATGAGTTCCACCGCAATCTTTTGAGCCCGTTCCTCACAGAAGGAATTTCAATGGATTGTTGAGGCTTTCCCCCACCGGTTTCTAACGGTGTGATTCTTCGAGATGAAGGACTTCTTGGGTTTCCGGGGCCTCTTGATTGTTTGGCATCTAAGGATGCTACGCATTTTCCTGCCTTACTCTGCATCGGCATACCTTGTATTCTTCAGGGGGAATTCGTATCGCCCACTTCCCTCTACGCTCACTTCAATTCAGGCACTACACTATCCAATCTTTAAGTCTCCATCGATGGAGCACTCGGAACTGTTTTTGAAGTGTTTCCGATGTTGTCATGACGATTCTTGAGTCGTCAACGCTACAGATTGGTAAAAAATCGCCGATCAATGTTCTGTTGTACGACGATGCGTGTTGAGGGAATTCAGCAGCTCAATCAAAAAATACAGGAAGGCTCTGATACAAAGCCGTGGTTATGACAACACAATTCGTTATGCATGGAGTCTTGCTCGTGGCGCTTGTGGGTGCGGGTATATGGGATGTTCATTCCAGCCGTGTTCCCAATTTCGTCACATTTCCCTTGGCCTTTGTAGGACTTGTGTTTCATACTTTTTCTGACTCCGGGAATGGGATCCTCTTTAGTGTGGAAGGGTTGGGCTTAGGTTTTATCCTCTTGATTGGTTTTTATATATACGGGGGAATGGGCGCGGGTGATGTCAAGTTACTTGCCGCCGTAGGTGCTGTGGTTGGTCCCACGAACGTCTTTATGGGTTTTCTCTTTTCTTCATTGTTGGGTGGATTATATGCCCTGGCGATAATGGGGTGGCATCTAGGCTTAGCTCAAACGGCGGAACGATTAAAGGTCATATTGGTCAGTATGGTGTTAATGAAGATCAATGTGGCGGATTCTTTGGAGCAAACCGTGCTACCCAAACTTCGGTATGCGCTTGTCATTGGTCTTGGGACGCTCCTCGGACAAGGGGTTCACTGGTTCAAGATTTTTTAAGTTTGTCTATTGAGTGACAGGGGAAAGACTCAAGTAAGAGTGAATGGCATCCGATATTGGCATGTAAGTCAAGAAAACAGTATCCGTTCAGACGGTTTCATAGAGAACATCAAGGAACGAAACACGTGAATTTCAAGAGGATGAATAACGAGGAGGCACGGTAATGGGACAAAAACGTCCACTGCTATTTTTAGGTGCTGCGATCGGAATCGCCCTGGTGACAACAGTATTGATTTATCAATGGCTTCAAGGACAGCAGGTAAGCGAACCAGAAGTTCAGCCTGTTGTGGAAATAGAGGGATCTGAAATTGCAGTTGCGAGTGCTGATATGCCCTGGGGAACGCCATTAACAGAGGAATATATTCGCTTGGTTGCGTATCCGGATGACGCGCTGCCGGTTGGCCATTTTACAACAATTGATGATCTCAAAGGCCGGGTGATCCTTGCGAACCTAAAAAAGAATGAACCGATCATGGAATCAAAGCTTGCTCCCATTGATGTCACTACAGGAGGGGTGAGTGCGGTGATGGACCCCCAAAAGCGTGCGATGTCAGTCAAAGTCAATGAAGTTGTGGGTCTTCCTGGATTTATTCAGCCTGGAGATCGCGTGGATGTGATGGCGACGTTTAGCCGGCCAGGGAGAACGTCTGATCCACAAATCACAAAGGTGGTATTGGAAAATTCACTGGTCCTTGCCACTGGCACACAAATGGAACGCATTAATGGAGAAGAGCCAAAGGCCGTCAAAGTCATTACGCTGGAGGTCACACTCGAAGAGGCAGAAAAATTGGCCATGGCATCCAATGGAGGAAAAATACGCCTTGCGCTTCGAAGTCCTCTTAATCCTGACATTAAAAAGACTCGAGGTGCGAAATTTTCAGATCTGATGACCTCGTATCAACTTGCTCCTAAAAGAAGCACACGTGCCAGGGTAGAAGTCATTAAGGGGAACGAGAAGTCTGTTCGAAGATTTTAACTAATGGATATTATTCCATGCCACGAATAGCCGGGCATTGTCTGGTATTCACCCACGTTAACCATAAGTAGGTACAATTATGCCACGTTTGTTACAGCAAAAATTGATGATGATTGGATTGAGTGTGTTGTTGAGTAGCCCTGTCTGGGGAGAAGGCTTGACGTATCAGACTTCTCAAATCAATGCACCTCAATCTTTGGAGTTGACGGTGGGAACATCAAGAATTATTGAAAGCCCAAATAAATT
>QIMB01000290.1 GCA_003233615.1 Nitrospirota bacterium | reverse complement strand
CAATATCTTGTCGATGTTAAGGTGTTGTGCGGTTTTATTCGTGCCAGATCCACCATATCGGTATAACGAGCCATTGCCTGCATAGTCGCTGAATCATCCTGGGTCACCCAGTCTGAATCCTGCTCGGGGTCACCAGTGACGGCGTTCAAACTACGGCCACGAGTGAACGTACGCCATTGCCATGATCGCATCCCGGGCCCTCCATGCATACCCGGATGAATGTGGTCCGTGTCCGCGATGATCACTTTCCCCCCTGTCGCTGATGGTGGATCTTTCTTCCAATGTTCATCACCCGTCCAGCGGGTTCCATTTGGAGAGACGTATTCTGCAGGACTGTCAAAGAGGTAAGGGTTCCAATCAACGGACATTGGATCATCGGGAAGGGGACGCAAGTTCGATATTCCAACTGGATGCGGTCCGTACTTTTGCTGGTGTTCGTAGTGATGAATAAGATTGATAAAGTGATAGGACCAATCTCTCACATGTGTCACATGATGACACGTTCCACTAGCCGCCGTGGCCAAGCTTTCGTTTGAAATCTCATACAAGACATTGTCCAAATCTCCCACCGTGTCAATGACTTTTTTCACGTAGGCATCGTGAATGGCATTAACCTTGGGATTGACGCGTGTATGGACTTCCCAGCCTCTTCCGTCATGATCGTAGTCACCGTCGATCCCGTTGATATTATTTCGTATGTTCAAGGGATGGCCTTCCCACTGGGTGTTCGCATGCGTTCCAGATCCCTGAATACTCCACCCCTGAAATAACATCACGGAGACCCAGATTCCGCTTTCTCCAGCCGTTATGACCCGATGACGAAGACGATCAAAATAAGCCTGATCAAAGGCGTGGAGATCAAACTTTGATTGTCCATCGATGGCTCCCCCTGGCCCCGTTCGTTGATAGACGTGAGGAGGGAGCACCACACTCTCTTGACCTTCCGAACGAACTTCGTTGCCTGCCGCTTTGCGCCAGAAGTGTTCCCAAACCCATAGACGCAAAAAGTTGTGGTTATAGTGCTTGAGTTGTGCGACGAATACATCGAAATCAAGAGGTGCGATACCGTTGTTGTCCACTTCTTGTAACGAACGGAAGTGGTCGTGTCCGTGGAGAAACACGGCTTTCCCAGTCGAGCTATCTTGAAAATATGCAGGATTCGTGGGGTGAACGATCAGTCGACCGGGCAGGTTAGGAGGTTTTGAAATAACCTGGTGGGGAACTTCCATGTGGTCGTTTGAGCTTTCCTCATTCATCATTTGATTCGTATTAGGAACGAAGGCATGTCGATCAATTAGAACAATATCGCCACAACCTTGGAGAAAAATCGACCCACTCAGTATGAGTGCCCAACCACATGTAGTCCAACACCCATCGCTCATGATTTTTAACGACCCTTTTTGTGGTAGAAGCCAAGGCTGGTATTATAAATGAGGCTTTCCCTGCAAGCAATTTTGGGTATCGCATGGGTTATTATGGCAGGCATGACAATACTATAAACCTGCTTTCCCATCGTTCCTTTAAGATTATTAATCCCTCTTCACAATCCCCATTTTTTTGACGCGGGAGAGGAGGGTGGTGGGCTTGAGGCCGAGAAGTTCTGTGGCCTCACCCTAGCCATAGATTTTCCAGTCAGTGCACGTTAAGGCCTTTTCAATATTTTCCTCTTCGCGGAGCAATTGGGTTTGGGCTTTCTTATTTCTGCGTTTTCTTGTTCTGAAATCCCGAGTTCAAGGAACACATGCAAAATGGCTATTTCCGATAGACATCTTTTCGATGGCCAATTTTTAAAATGAGGATAATGAGGACATCTTTTTGAATTTCATAGATCACTCGAAACCGCCCAGTTCTCCAACGATACAGTCCTTTAAATTCTCCGGTTAACGCCTTGCCCTGGTATGGATCTTTTGCGAGGACCTTTCCAATTTGCTCTAACGTTCTTTTTTGGTCGGCTTTAGGTAATCCTCGCAAGTCTTTCTGGACAGACTTCTTGAATTGAACCTTAAACACCCAAAACTTTCTTCATCTGCGCCAGTGTCAAAACTTCTTCATCCTTATCAGCTCGTCTCGCAAGTGCCTTCTCGTAATCTTGATATTCGTCAAGATACAGCACCAGCGCTTTTCTCACAAAATAGCTCTTGGGACGTTCCGTCTCCTTCGAAAGTCGCTTGAGTTTTTTCTCTAATTGGTCGTCTAACCTAAGCGTAAGTACCGCCATGATCCCCCTCCTATATTACATTGTATTACATGTAATCCTAACGCACGACATGAAATAAAACAACCTGGCCGCTTCATCGTACTCAATACAATATTCACGAGCTTAACCCCAGGCAAAAACCCATGAGTTGGGCTTCCAAGGAAAGGAGGACGGCTACATGATGATTAGCGCATTCCCATTCTTTACAGGTAATGAAGAATTGTATCAACCAGAGAAGGTTGAATGAAAATTTACGTCACGACATCATTAGGAAAACATTTGGCAATATCGACAAGATCAAGAGGTGGAAGAAAAGAGATACGTATCAGGTAGCTCATGCTGACAAGGACTGCTATGCTTTAAAAAAAATCACATAAAGATCCCTGATACCTTTTTTAATTTCTTTTCATAGATCCTAACAATCAGCTTTTTCTCTTTTCCAGGACTCCAATGCGTTTGACTGTATTTTTGAAACCGCTTGTTCGAAATCCTGTTCTGATTGTAGGGCGTGGTCAACAATATAACTTGCACCTACAGCAATAACAGGTTGATGGCTTGCAAAGGCGTGAAGGTTGTCCGGGTTGACGCCTCCCGTACAACATATTGTCATATTGCTTTGCTTGAGGTGATCCATGATTACTTGCCATTGCAAATCGGACTGGGCTGGATCAAGAATAATCTGTGTCTGACCATTTTCCCAAGCTTTCAGCACTTCGGTTGGCGTAGTGCATTTGGTTAACCCCTCTGGTGTATGCGCGTCATCGAGCATGTAGGATTTTACGTCTGTTCTTGCTAAAGGCGCCATGATGGCCTTCGCGTGGGGATTGCGGGCAGGAAATAGCTTGATTGTTGTATAACCCAAATCACTGGCAGCCTGAACTTCTTTCAAAGTCATACACCCTGGAAGATAGGGAAGACCTTTTTGTTGTGCGACATCTGCGACACGCCCGCTATATCCCCCGGAAATCACGCCATCTACTTCCACCTGTGCAGCGGCTTCAACATCTTCCGGCTTGATCACACTGCCAAGAAGGATGTGTATCTGGTTGCCATATTTTTCTTTTAAGCCATGAATTTCCTGAAGGCCATCCGGCATGGCCTCTTCGCTTCGCAAGAGTATTTCAATCACAGGCTTTTTGCCCATGGGTG
>QIMB01000196.1 GCA_003233615.1 Nitrospirota bacterium | reverse complement strand
TGCTCGTGGATGATGCCCATGGAACCGGCGTAATGGGAAACACAGGACGCGGAACGATCGAACATTGGGACGTGCAATCGGACAACATTCTTCATATGGGTACGCTGAGTAAGGCCTTGGGCACCAGCGGGGGATTCATAACAGGAACGAAAGAATTCATCGCATATCTGATCAATACGTCGCGATCATTCATGTACAGCACTGCCCCACCACCGGCCATAGCCTCCGCGGCACAAGCTGCCATACACCTTATTCAGCAACAACCTGAACGACGCGCTCGGCTCTGGCGCAATCGAGAGCACATGTATGAAGGCCTTATCGCCATGGGCTGCCAAATGCCCGCGACACAAAGCCCCATTCTTTCCATCATCGTGAACGATCCTGAACTCGCAGTAAAGATGAGTCAAAATTTACAGAAGCAAGGGATTTATATCCCTGCAATCAGGCCTCCAACAGTTCCCAAAGGCACCAGTCGGCTTCGTGTCACCGTCACGGCCGAACATTCCGTTGAACAGATAGATCTAGCTCTTGAAGCTATCCAACAAGTTGGACACTCGCTCAAAACCCTCTGAAGACTTCTAACACCCTCAACCTATTCGTTCTATACCTCAAAATTCTTGTTGTATCCTTTAACCTAGAAACGGCAGTTGGGCGCGAAAAAGCTGTGCAAGCTATTTATGTGCATAGGGAATTTGAAAAATTCGCGGTCACCTTTTGGGTGATGAGAAGCTTTTCACATTTCCTAGGTGCGTAAAGAGATTGTGCAGACTTTCGTGATCCAACTGCCGTTTCTAGGTTAATTCTGAGCTGGCAACGCCCAAGAATTCCTTCCATTCAAGAAAATCCTGTGCCATTCCGAAAAGGTACACAGGGCAACAAGGATCTATTGTCGAAACATCAGAGAAAAACCCTAACAACGGGGGGAGAACCCTCCCCTTATACTCTTCAAACACTAAAGAGCCATCGTGCAAAGTTCAATCAAAAAACAACTGTTCGAAGGAAAATTTGACATACAGGGAGAAATTGCCAAGGGCCAAACCGGGACGATCTTATACGGATATGATCTCGGATTGCGGCAAGAGGTGGCGATTAAAATTTACCATTCCAACATTGACGGTCGAGTGATTCAGGGTAAAGCTTTTATCGAAAAATCACAACCCCTTCTCCTCCTGGATCACCCCAATCTCATAAAAATTTTCAAACTTGAAGAGGCTGACAATACCCCGATTGTCTTCATGGAATTCTTCGATGCGCCCAGCCTCCAACAAATCATTCATGACAAAGGCCCGATGTCTGTTCAAGACATGCTCATTAGGGCTCGAGAAATCACGGAAGTTCTTGTCCATATACATTTTCAAGGCATCATTCACGGAACGCTTCATCCTGGCCATGTGTTAGTCGGCCCTCAAGGACAAGTCAAAGTTCTGGACTTAGGCTTATCATGGATCCTGATGGATACGTTGCCAAATTGTGACGTGGAACTACTCAGACCTTTACCATACTTACCTCCAGAAATCGCGAAGGAGGAGCTACTCAACGTCAGTAGCGATCTGTACTGTTTGGGATTCATGATGTATGAAATGCTGACCGGTACCGTACCCTATGCAGGTCTGCCGAAAACATCCATCCTGGGAAAATTGTCGTTCGACCAAGCAGATCCAGAGTTTGATTTTCCTGCTGCTGTTCCAGCCACGATATGTGATCTCATCCGCCACATGACTCGCAATGACACACAACAGCGTCTACAAGATGCAACCCATGTCCTCACCATCATCAATCAACAATTACCCAGGCTCTCATTGAGCGAGACTCACACCTCATCAGAATCTGTGGTATCTCAATCACAAACTCCTGCGCACGAAGAATCGAACACACATCAGAACCCATCGGCTCCAACACCCCAACTGTCAGCTCGCACAGAGCCAACGCTCAAAAAGGCACCAGCATTTCAACGCCCCAAAACCTATGCAAATTACAAACAGCCTACGGACAACACGAAGGTCCGAAAAATCGGAATCACACTTAGCCTGCTCGTCGCAATTGGTGTGGCTGGAACACTAGGATATTGGTATCATGATGTTATAGAATCTTACTTCTCTACTCTTCAAACACAACACGAAGTGCCCGCAACAGGCTTCTCACAGGGAGGACCTCTCAAAGATACACCCGCTGTCACTCCAGATAAAAATTCAACCCAAAGTCAAGAGCACCCTTTGAAAACGAAGGAGCTCCTGCAAGACAAAGCACAACCTGCACCAGCCAAAGAAAAATTTGAGCAGAAGCCGCAATCGGATCTGACTTCGCTTTCTACTACAGCTGATCAAGAACTGGACAAAGCTACCAGCACACAACCAGCCCTCTCCCCCAAAGTGAAACAAGGCAACGTTCTTGTGCCAAGCAGAAAACAGTCTGAGGCAACTCCAGCACTTGGGACAGATACCTCCAAACGTAGTACCAGTTCTACAGCAAGCTCAACCAATACACCACCAAGCTCCACAGGCCTGAAGATAACTCCTCCTCAACAGCGAACAGTTCAACCACCCACGGGCTCAAGAACACAGTCAGCAACTCCTCTAACACCAAAGAAAAACCAGGTGATGCCACCTCCAGTACCTGGCCAAGGCACCCCCAAATCTGATGCCAGCACCGCGGAGGGCTCAATCAATACACCACAACGCTCCAAAAACGTGACAGCAGCTCCGCCTCAACAAGCTCAATCACCTACGGTCTCAAAAGCACAGCCAAGTACGATCCTAATTCCAGACACAAGCCATACTATGACAGCTCCAATGCCTGACTCAGGTAGAACCAAGCCCATACGCACTGCCAAGGACTCAACGGATACTCTACAGACTCCCATAGCTCGGCAGAACACTCCTCTTCAGCAAGCAACAACTCAATCACTCGCGATCTCAACAACACAGCCAGGAAAAACCTTAACGCAAGACAAGAACGAGCCTAATACAACGCCCCAGGGAGCCCTAGACACATCTACGCCTGTTGTCAGCCCTGCGACAGACTCAACAAATATGCCACAGCCTCCCAAAGCATCGACATCAGTTCCTGGCCAGCAAACAACGTCCCCCACCCCAACCAATGAAACCTTTGATACGAAAACACGACCCGCTCAAGCCTCGCGTTCTCTAGAAAAAACAAATGTCAAATTCACTGACGAGGAGATGGCAAAACTCCTCCAATCACTCGACGCTCCTCCCACCGACATTCCTTCATTCCCCATGTTTTCCTGATGAACAGCCCATCCGATATTCAGAGCCAACACGCCAAATGGATGGAAGTCATCCTCATCTGGCTAGGAATATTCACCTTCACTAAAGCTGGCCTTTCTCTATCACACAGCTTGCAATATAGCCGATCAACACCAGAAATTATTTCGAATGGTTTCGGTGTATGCATACTCCTCGTATTCAGCATGATTCTTCTGCTGCATTATAGAGCACTGGCTTCATGGATTTTCAATACATCAACTCAAGACACTAGGGGAGAAATCACGGAAGCGAACAATCTCGGATGGCTCACCATAGGTATCTTCACACTAGGCTTTCTCTTCCTTGTTCATACGATCCCAACAATGTGTTCTGTGTTGGGTAGCAATCTTTCTCTTTGGTTTATTCCCAACCGAGAGGCCATTGGAATGACGGAAGAAAAAATATTGTTTACATGACCACACTTTTCCTCAACTACCTCCATTCATTAGCTATGGGACTACTGCTGCTGCTCCTTTCTTGCCCACTAGCAAAAAGAGTAATCTCCGTACAAGAATGGTGTGGGTCTCTGTATACAAAAAATCCCTCACCATGAATCAACGGCAATTCTTTCATTCCACCCTCTTGTTGTTTTCTGTGTTTTTGTTTACTTCTGGGTTCGGATTACTTGCCGATATTTCGCCTCAATTTCTTCCTTGGATTAAGTTTGGTCTTTCTGACTTCTATGCTGTAATGCGATGGAAAATGCCTGCATTTTCTTCGGCTTCCCATATCGTGCCCCTTCTGCTTCCTTTCCTCACAAACATAGGCTTTGCAATTTTGATATTTTTCAAAGCCAATGACTTGGCCTCTAAATTTTTCCACGAAGACTCTCAATCATCACTTCTCATCCAGCTCAGACCCGAAGAATGCTTACGTTGGGGGATAACCCTTATTGGACTATTCTTGCTTGTATGGATAACCCTCCCATCTCTCTTCACCACGGTTTTTCACCCATTGGTGATGAATTCCTTTCCGAATCTGAAGTCAGAAAATCCCGACATGGATTTTGTTCATGCCATGTATTGGAAATCTTTTCTCGGGAATATTGGTCGTTTCCTGATCCAAGGAAGTTTTGGGGTTGTGTGTCTGCTCTTTGCTCCTCGTCTAGCTGCGTGGATCATACGTATTCAGAAACACCCCCGATCCTCTCAACCTCAGTAATTTTCTGTCATCTCCCTCTCACTACCGCATCTTCCACATTGTGGTCCTGAATAGAATCTGCCTATAA
>QIMB01000147.1 GCA_003233615.1 Nitrospirota bacterium | reverse complement strand
GAAGGGCAATGCCAGATTACTGTTTTAGAGTTATTTGAAGAATTAGGAGAGATCTCCTCTAAAATACAAAGCGAGGCGGTTTCAGCATTAGGTGAGGTCGGCCGTAGAGGATGCCTGGCCAGTGTTGTCCCATGGCTTGATCTTGGTATTACACTCGCACAGGCCACTGGTGCCTTGGGTCTTCGATATTTTAAAGAAAGTCCGATGATTCTTGGATTATTAGGAGAGGCACCTCAGAGAGATGAACTTCTCGCGCAGGTCTTGGAATTAGCTGACGGGCCTCTGGACACCGCGCCACAATGTGCCTATGAATGGTTGAAGGTGATGCCCGAATTATCTCAGGAACATTCACTTGAAGACATGCAGCAGTGGGCTTCTTTGGGAATAGAGCTTGCCGGGTGGAACTATGTGTTAGGGAATGAATTTTTTCGTGAGAGCCCATCGATCGCGCGAGCCATTCCGCTGGAAGCGGCAAAGGATTGGATTGGATTTGGCATGAAGTTGATGGTCCAAAATAGTTTGGGAAAGCCTGATTATGTTGGCACATTAGAGTTTTTTCGAACCAGCCCGCAGTTGTTTTTGGAAGTGGCCGAACCAGAGGTGAAACGAAAGGTTATTGACGTTGGATCCAATCTTGCTGATCGTTCACCCGAACACGCGATCGCATTCTTAGCTGACGCTCCCACACTTCTCGCGCGATTGCCCTCTGAAGAATGGAAACTTCGTGTGCTGAAATTCGGACTGTTAATTGTAGATCAGAGCCCTGAAACCGCCTTGATCTATTTCCGGCGAGTTCCCGAGGTGATTGCATTGCAAAGCCCATCTGAAGATACGACGGTGTTTGATGCATGGTTTGGTCAGGGGATGGAGGCGTTGGAATATAGCCTTGATGCTGGTCGGGCGTTTTTTGCGTTGGAGACACGGCAGGCCTGTGCTGTCATAGAAGAGGCGCTCAGTGGAGTATCCCTCCGGCAGGTGGCGCGTTCATTGAAGATGTTTGCCATGGCGCTCTGTGGCCAAGAGGTTACATTGGAGCCGCTTCCAGAAAGTGGTGCATTGTCGGGCCCAACGATGGGCAATACGGGTTCTGCAGGCAGAGCGAAGTTAAATAGAGAAAATTTAACGATTTCTCTCCCACTGATTATGAAGCGATCATCGACGCAAGAGGGAAATCGACGCTGGTATACCGTTATGGTCGCTCATGAGGTGGGTCATGTTGAATTTGGAACATATCGTGTCTCGAATGAGGTCTTGCAACGTGTGGCGTTGAATGTACATGACAGATATGCACACACTGCGAATGCGCAGGATCAGTCTATCAAGACTTTAGGTGACTTATTTACATTATATCCGCAATCCGGAGTGATTCGGGATTTATGGGAAATTGTTGAGGATGCCCGAATCGATTTCTTGCTCAAACAGGAATATCCAGGATTGCAGAAAGATCTCGCCATACTGACGAAGGAAGTCATCCAGACTCGCACATTATCGCATGGGATGACTGCACGAGAGATCGTGCTCGACGCGCTGCTGTTGTATTTTTCGGGAATGACGAAAGATGATTTTTCACGACCCGGACTTCAAGAGGTGATTGATGATGTGTGGACCATAGCGCAGGCGATTCTTTGCCCGAGTGCAACTGCTGATGATGGAGTGGAATTAGCGGATCGACTGTATCAGGCGTTAGAGTCACGGATTGGGACCTTTACGAAAGACCAGGATGAGGAACAGCTTGAAGGTCTTTCTGAGGAGACTGTGGAATCGGACGCCGGGCAACATCATGAAGCCACGGAACATATAGAGGATGCGTATCAACCTATCCTCAATTGGGAATTCCGGGGGGTCTTAGATCCCGACCATGTTCAGGCCGAGGATCAGCAAAAAGAAAAAGAGCAGGCCGGAGGCCAACAAGGGGGTAGAGGTCTTTCAGAGGGAGCGGGCGGAGGAGATTCGCCTATTCGTCATCAGCTCTCCCCTTCTTCTCAATCTCATACACCGGAAGATCCTCAGAAACCGTTGTTTGGGGATTCGCCTCTCCAGCAATGGTTTCAACCCGATCTCCAGCCACAATATGGAGGTCATGGAACCTCTGTGGGTCGTGGTGAGTATGTGTACGATGAGTGGGATGGATGTATTCGTGACTATCGCCCTCAATGGTGCCGAGTCATCGAGCAAGCAGGTATTGAAGGTTCTCCTGACTTTGTGGATGAGACGTTCCAGACGTATGGGCCGATTATCCGTGTGATTCGTCGTTACTTTGAAGCGATTCGTCCTGAAGCCTTTCGGCGACTTAATCGACAATCCAGTGGAGAGGATATCGATCTTGATGCATTGGTGACCTGGATGGTGGACCGAAAGCAAGGCCATGAACCGTCCGATCAGGTCTATTGTTCTCGCCGCAAACATGATCGTCAGGTCGCGGTGGCATTTCTAGTTGATATGAGTGGGTCAACCGGCCGTCAAATCGGGGCTCGATCACGTCCAGTCATTGACATTGAAAAGGAAGGATTACTATTACTGTCGGAGGCGCTCTCAGCCATCGGTGATCAGTATGCGATTTATGGATTTTCCGGACAAAGCCGACAAGCCGTGGATATTCATGTCGTAAAGGATTTCGATCATCAATCCGGTGGGCGCGTGGGGTTGAAAATTAGTGGTGTCAAGTCACGGCAACAAAATCGTGACGGTGCAGCGATCCGTCATGCGACGCATCGGCTCATGCAACAGCCCGCGAAAGTACGACTGTTGATTCTGATAAGTGATGGGAAGCCTTTGGATGATGACTATGCGGATGAATATTCCTTGGAAGATACGAAGATGGCGCTTCGTGAGGCGCGCGTGAAGGGTATCCACCCGTTTTGTATTACCATTGATCACGCGGCGACGGACTATGTGAAGCGTATGTATGGAGACATTGGATTTTTAGTGATAGATGATGTTGAAACGCTGCCAACACGATTGCCCAAAATCTATCAACGGTTGACGGGACGATAACTATTGAAGGATGCGATAAGAGATTCATGACCAATTTGACTCAACCCGATGTGCCACCCTGGCTCTATAAGCTCTTTACGGGGAATCAGTATCCGTATATCCGTCGTCAAGCCAAGTTTGCGAAGAAGCGCCCTCCTGATGGTGACCGTCCTGATCCAACTCTAGACGAAATTCGAGAGAAATTTTTGGAAATCTACCCCGATTGCACAGCCAAGATGTTGCAGGAAGTCAAAGTCGGGATGATCGTCGCGTTTAAAGACTTGGGTGTCTACCCTGCGGGGACATTTCAGGAATTTGTCGAGCATCCGGAGGATTTCTTGGCTCGCGTGTATGGAAAGAAAAAGATTAAAGTGAATTTTTATTACGG
>QIMB01000073.1 GCA_003233615.1 Nitrospirota bacterium | reverse complement strand
AAAGGCACGAATCATTTCCGGACCACCGTGGAAACAGGGTTGAGGATTATCCAAGCCCTTCAAGGGCACACGAGTGGTATGGCCGTTCCTCATTTTGTCATTGATGCACCAGGAGGTGGAGGGAAAATCCCGTTATTGCCGAATGACTATCTCTTGAATTTGGATGACAAGGGCGCCGTTCTCAAAAATTTCGAAAATAAAACTTATTTTTATCCGCAACCCTCAACAACGAATAACCGAGAATTACCAATGGTCAACACATCTGCTTCGCGTGATATGTGTAGTGCCGGAGCGATGGATGATCATTGATGGCTTCTTCTCCACGTAAATCAGGCATTCTTCCCTTCCAGCAGTTACGCACGTTAATACGTCAGCGTGCGATTCGTGCCGATGTGCCAATTTCTCCCGAGCAGATCCAACCTGCTAGCCTGGATTTACGATTAGGCACAACATGTTATCGGTTGTTAAGCAGCTTCCTTCCTGAACCTTCTGATCAGCAGGAACAATTCACTATTGAAGATCTGTATCGTTCAGATTTGGTGATGTACGAGATGGATCTGCGCAAAGGAGCGATTCTGGAAAAAGGGCATGTCTATTTAGTGCCACTCATGGAGCAGCTCAAGCTCCCAAAAGGCATTCGTGGTCGGACCAACCCGAAAAGCTCTACAGGCCGGTTGGATATTTTTACGCGCGTGGTTACAGACCTTCATGTGGGATTTGATGAAGTTCGTGAAGGCTATCAAGGCCCGCTATTCTTAGAAATTGTCCCACGGTCGTTTACGATTCGCATCCACACAGGCTTGGCATTGAACCAATTGCGCCTCATGTCAGGAAAGCCATTGGTTTCAGATTCCTCACTCCGGACCGTTCATCGCAAAACCCCATTGTTGTGTCATAATGGTGAGGATGGACAATCTGACAAGCCGTTACCGGTCAAGGATCTGCGTGTCGATAAAGGATTATTTCTCCGAGTGGATTTACGAGGCAATGCCGACGAAGGTCAGGCCGTTGTCGGATACCGGGCCAAGAAAAATAGTCATATCATTGATCTGAGTAAGATTGGACATTATTCGGCAGCCGATTATTGGGAACCGCTGTATCGCAATGGGACAGAGACCTTACTCCTAGAACCGGAAGAATTTTACATATTAGCGTCGAAAGAGCGTATTCAAGTGCCTCCAGGTTATTCAGCGGAAATGGTGGCCTATGAAGCAGCCTGCGGCGAACTGCGCACGCATTATGCAGGATTTTTTGATCCGGGTTTTGGTTATGCCAACCCTACAAGGAAGGGCACGCAGGTCGTCTTAGAAGTGCGTCCACACGATGTGCCATTTCGCATTCAAGACGGACAAACCTTCTTCAAAGTCATGTATGAACATATGCACACGATTCCCACGCAACTGTACGGGTCGTCGATGGGATCATCCTATTCTCAGCAAGGCCTGACCTTGAGCAAACATTTCAAGTGGTAACGATGAGTTCAGACCAAGATCAGCAACCACCTGAAGATTCTCCAGTCCCGAAGCCGCCTCTGCCGACACCGGTTCGAGAGGAGGAGGTGGAAGAACAGGAAAATCGTCAAATGCAGGTGGCCATGAAGATGGTGGGATCGGCCATGGTCTTCATTGGATTTTTGCAGGTCTTTCTTTCCGTCAATACAGGTGCGGAAATCAACATCTTTCCCATGATTATTTATTTTTCGGGTATGGCCCTGTGGGCCTATTCCTCGGTTGACACTCCAATGATTCGATATGCTGTGATTGGTTTCTCCCTCCTCTGTGCTATGGCATTCATGCATTTCGGGGAAGTCCTCTTTTGGCATAAATATGCCATTTACTGGGGTACGGTCGGATTGGTCATCTTTTTTATGTTCCAAACGCCCAAGAAACCAACCAGCTCTTAGACATACCGACTCCCATTCACAGCCATCCCTTGCGTGTTGATACATGAGTATTGCAGTCATCATTCCTGTTTTGAATGAACAGGTGGCGGTGCCCTCTTTGCTTCATCGGCTTCTCCCGTTGGGGTTTGAAGAAATCATTCTCGTTGATGGGGACAGCCAAGATCGAACGCTCGAAGTCGCAAGGGCTTTATTATCACAGGAGTCTCATTCCTGCTATCGAATCATGTCCGGGCCCAAAGGACGCGGCAGACAAATGAATACCGGCGCGGCACAAGCTACCACGGATATTCTCCTCTTTGTCCATGCCGATACGCAGTTGCCGCACGATGCCAAAAACGTGATTGAGCAGGCTTTGTCTCATCCGGATGATGTTGGCGGACGGTTTGATGTGCGATTTCCACAGGATCACGGCTATGCATGGCTGGTGAGTCGTATGATGAATCATCGTTCGCGCCTGTCAGGAATCTGCACAGGAGATCAGGCCATATTTGTCCGTCGTCATGTGTTTGAATCCATGGGGGGCTTTGCCGATATACCTCTGATGGAAGATATTGAATTCAGTCGACGGTTGAAGCGACAAGGCGCTCTCGTGGCTCTTAAAGAAATGGTCACCACTTCGTTTCGCCGATGGGAACAACAGGGGCCGTTCCGAACGATTGTGCGCATGTGGGCATTACGGTTGCTCTATTGGGCTGGATGGGACCCGCGACAGCTTCACCATTATTACAGCCATGTCAGGTAAGCCTTCACGAACACGAAGGTCTGGCTCGTCACAACAGGGACAAGGACGGAATCGACCGTCTCCCCAACCAGCTTCAACAGCCCTCATCATCTTTGCCAAAGCACCGATAGAGGGATACGTTAAAACACGTCTCTGCCCGCCCCTCACTCAGGATGAAGCAGCCAGCCTGCATGGAAGTTTGGTGTTGGATATACTCGACCGATGCCAATCGTTCAAAGGGATCGATTGCATATTGGCAGGAGCACCAACCCGAGAGCACCCATTTTTTGCAGCCATGAAAACCCGGTTTACAATCCCAGTCTGGGAGCAAGTGGGCGACGATCTTGGCGCACGTATGGCCCATACCTTTCAGTCTGCACTCGGTTCCCCATATCAGTCGGCCATCATCATAGGGACTGATATTCCGGGCATTACCGCTCCGCTCATAACCATGGCATGCAAGAGCTTGCAAGATCACGACATGGTCTTAGGTCCTACCGTCGATGGCGGATATTATCTCATTGGCCTCCGAGCACCTATCCCGGAAATTTTTGAAAACATTCCCTGGTCTACCGATGCCGTCTTTTCTCTCACCGAAGAAAAATCCAAAGCGAGAGGTCTGTCTGTGAAAATTCTACCAAGGCTGCGTGATCTCGATACCGTGGAGGATCTTCAGGTCTTTATACAGGAATCGAAAGATCGAAAGAGCCAGATATTTTCCAGTCGGACCAAAAACGT
>QIMB01000130.1 GCA_003233615.1 Nitrospirota bacterium | reverse complement strand
AGTCGCTCACATGGCTGATGCGGCGGTGATTCTTGTGGCGGATATAGATCGTGGTGGTGTATTTGCGCAGGTGATTGGGACGATGGATCTCTTGGCTCCTGAAGAGCGGCAACGGGTGATTGGTGTGGTCATTAATAAATTTCGAGGGGACCTGACCTTGTTCGACGATGGCATCACGATTATCGAAGAACGTACAGGTGTGCCGGTGTTAGGCGTGTTACCCTATCTGCGTGATCTAGAATTGGATCAGGAAGATAGTGTGGACATTGAACGATTTCGCATGACGCCTTTTGGAGCAGAGACGGTCAATGTGGCTGTTGTTTTACTCCCACACATGAGCAACTTTACGGATTTTAACCAGCTTGCCGCGGAATCTGATGTGGCCCTCCGCTATGTAGCATCTCCCAAAGAACTTCATGGAGCGGATGTCATAGTCCTGCCGGGGAGTAAAACCACTATTGCGGATTTGGACTATCTCCGGGAAAATGGCTTTCACGATGCACTCGCATCACATGCCTACGGAGGCGGTGAAATTATTGGTATATGTGGGGGATTTCAGATACTAGGGAAGAACATCAGCGACCCAAATCATGTAGAAACTGGTGGTCTGTCGAAAGGCTTAGAATTACTTGGTGTGGAGACGGAATTAGTCGTGTCCAAGAAAACCAAGCAGGTTCGTGCTCGTGCTCTGCGTGGGACTTGGGATGGTGACTATCTGGTTGAAGGATATGAAATTCATATGGGTGTGACTAAAAGAGCTGAAGGAGTTTCGCCTTGTTTTGAAATTATTTCACATACAGAGATTGACCGTGTACCCCAGCCCTCTCCTCAAGGGATGAGGGAGTTTCAATATTTAGATGGAGCACAGACTCTAGATGGACTGGTCTGGGGCACGTATATTCATGGAGTGTTTGATCAGCCAGGATTTCGTCGGGAATGGCTCAACCGTGCCCGTATTCGAAAAACGCTTCCACCACTTGATGTGGAAGTTTCTCGAACGGTTTCGGCGAGATTGACCCGGGCTCTCGACCGGTGGGCAGATCATGTTGGCACATACATCAACATGAAACCTATTTTTTCCGCTATAGACGTACCAAAAGACAATGTTTCATGACTTACGTGTGGAACATGTACGGATTTAGCACATTCAACTTTCTTGCAGTTTCTTCTTTTCTCCACGCCGGATGATAGATTCTTTCTTCCGAATTGTATCGAATTTAATTTTCACGAGTTTCGTGTGTTTAGCGAGTTCGGCGAATTTGGCTATGACCTCTTGTTGGTTGATGTCTTTGCCTTGTGCCGCTTGCATAAGGAGAGTGCTGTAAAAAATTTGTTGGGACTGGATCGTATGGAGTTCACGTTTTTCTTCCCATTTGAGATGAAAGTCTTCATCGAGATTATTGAGTTCCCATGCTCTTATTTTTTCACCATTCTTGAATTCTCGAATGGTTCGAAGGTTGCGTACATGAGTTCGTTCAATGTCCTTTTTCTCTCGTTCGTTCCATTGCTTCTCTTGACGAGTCAGTTCTCCTCCGATGGGAGTTGCAACAATGGGCTCAGACTTTTTGGTCAGGCCAAGGGACACGACTTCATCTATAGCCCGGGTATCCATTTCCTGTAGGAGAACATGCTTGTGTTTCTCACTGGCCGCTTTTTCTGTGTGGGCGATCTGTGCAGCTTCCTCCTTTAGCCGAAAGAGTTCATCGGAATGGGCTTTGGCCTCCTGCTCCATTTTCTTGAGGGCATCAGTATTCATAGCTCCGTCTGGATGCAGAAATGCGCTGGTCAACTTTTTTTGATACTCGGCTTCCGCTTCCGCAATCTTGGCGGCTCGATCCGCCTGAAGGTCTACTTGTGTCAGTTCAAATTCAATGTCGACCTCTTTCAGTAAGGCTTTGTATTCTGGTTTGAGACTGCGGGTAAATTCTCCGAAAGATTTGCGTGCCTCAGCACTCTCGCGATTTCGATCAGTCTTTTCAGCTTGGCGTTCTTGTTGCGCCGCTTGGCGCTGTTTGCGTAACTCCGTGCTCTCTTTGGCGTGAACCTGAGAAATGGGGAAAATAAGTGCTAAGGAAACGAATAAGAGGATGAACAATGTTTTCATGATGGGAGGCTCTCTGTTGGGTATGGGATCAGCTCCTTGCCTTTATGAAGAATGGGACAGGATATTCTTCTTGGAAAATCCTCAATGCATGAACTGAGAATGCTGTCGTCATAACGTCTTTAGTCAAGGCTGTCAAGATTTTTAGGGAGGGTGAGCCCAAGCCAGATTTTTTACGATCTTAGCACTCTGTACCAGGAAGGGAAGTGGAGGGAGATGCCTTTGCGCGTTACTTGACAATGTTACGCAGTCCTTCCTATTGTCACCTCCAACAAATACTGAACAGATGAAGGGAAGCGGGTGAGAATCCCGCGCGGTCCCGCCGCTGTAACTGGGGACGATCCCCGCAACGCCATTGTTTTCTTTCGTTAGGGGTAGGCGTAAAGCGTAAGGAGAAGTAAAAACTGTTTCACCTTACGCCTTACGGAATTCGCCTCACGTAAGAGGATGGGAAGGCGCGGGAAGTAGGTCAGCTCAAGAGTAGCTGAGCCCCGGAAGCCAGAGTACTTCTTTCGTTCTAAGACCAATGTTCCCTCGTGGGCTGGGGAAGTGGTGAGGATGAAGAAGCGGGTGCAATCCTCAAGGTTGATCAAGCCTTGGGGATTTTTTATTTTGCGAAGCTTTTTTGATGGCTGGATTTATGTTTCTGGGGCAATCGCTTGCAGGCAGCCTCATGTAAGAGTCCCATTTGTTCAAAAGACTCTTCTGATAAGGAAATGTGAACCGATTTCTTCTCTCACTCTTCGACTCCTCCTCTCTGGTATAGTGACATGTTTTTTGGTTGCTTCCAATCTTATTCCTCCTGTTTTTGCAGAAGAGAGCGATTCTATGAGACGTCGCCAGCAAGGTATTTTGACGGGTATGCCGTTCATGGCCAATATTGCGCCGCGGACATTCGTGGATGATTTAGATCGAAAACTCTATCTCGCAAAACCGCCTAAACGAATCGTGTCCTTGGCTCCAAGTATTACGGAAATTTTATTTGCCATTGGGTTAGATGAAGAAATCGTTGGGGTAACGGATTTCTGCAATTTCCCTGAACAGGCATTGACCAAGCCAAAAGTGTCGTACACACAGCCAAATCTAGAAATTTTGGTAGCGCTTGAACCACAGCTCGTTTTGGCTCCGCCCTCGTTTCTTCGTGCCGATTTGCTCGCCAAGTTGGAACAGCTCAAGATTCCAACATTTGTGCTTGAATCAAAAACGGTTGAAGGGATTTTTGGACATATTCAGTTGCTGGGAAGAATGGTCGGGCGGGCGCCAGAGG
>QIMB01000027.1 GCA_003233615.1 Nitrospirota bacterium | reverse complement strand
TCCATTGGGGAAACGTGCAAGACCTCTTTAATCGCCTGTGCCTGAGCCTCCCGTGGAATGGAAGGGTTGATGCGCGAAACGGCATCCCGCAAGCGGCCTTCTAAAATCACATCCGCAAAGGAAGCACGCTCCGGCCGCTCGGCATCCGGTGAGAGCTTGGCGCCGTGGGTATATTGGTAGCCCTGCTTGATCAGCAGCGCGATCGCCAGTTGTTCTATGGCGTCTTCGTTTAGTATGTTGGTCAAAATAATTTTCTCTCTAAAAATCGTCCACTGGGAGAGAGTCACTGTACTGAAGCCTTAACCAGCCCAACATTTCCAAGTTGCGAATAGATGACGCAATCGCGGCCCGTTTTTCTTCTTCACGCCAGTCTTTTTTCCAATTCAGAATATACTCGTATATATCCTGCTCACTCACAGAATCATCTTGACTGTTTTTTTTCAGTGTTCTGGCAGCGTAAAGTACCGTCGTCATTTCTTCAGCCTGTGCCGTTGATTTTATTCGACTAAATAGATCAACCGTTTTGTTTATTTTCTCTTCATAGTGCGCAAGTTCATTTAAGAATTTATCTCTTACAGATTCAAATTCGGGACCAATACGAAGAGCAGTCATTTTGCCGAACTGTTGTTCCTGAATCATATTCGCATTGGCAAAGTTTGAAAGTGCCTCCTTAACCTCTGGAGAAAATGGACCGTAACTTCCTTGTTTAAAACGAAATCCCGTATCAACGCCTTGTTCGGTAAAAATGTAGCTAATCTTCTGAAATATCGTTCGGCCTACCACATTCGCATAAGGTTGATTTTGTAGTCGATTCACAACTTCTAACAAGGCAACCCATGCCGCACTCAATTTCTTCTGTTTATGACCTTTTACAAAATCCGGATTTTTAACTGCTTGCCTGAGAAATTCATCCGTTAATTGTTGTTTCGGCGTTCCATAAGGTGCATAAATTTCTACAGGTATCTCTAATTTAGATAATCTTTGATACATCACCGGGCCAACCACTGCCCATTCCAGCCCACCATTACCACAGCCAAGTGGCGGAAAGGCGATTGACTCAATACCCCATTCCTTGTACTTTTTCACGAATATGTCCAGACCTTTAATCACATCATCCAGCCTCGATGGGGAACGCCAATGCTTTTTAGTCGGAAAATTCAAAATCGAAGTACCAAACATATCGGAGTACAAATAAGGCACACCAGGATGCACCAGACCAGATTGACAATGTTGCGAATACGCCTTAAACATCTCTGGAAAACGTTTTTTAAACGCCTGTGCAATTCCCTTCCCCATAACGCCAACACAGTTGACGGTATTGACAATGGTTTTGGTTTTAGCCTCAAAGAGATCACCAATTAATACGTTCACCATAATTTCACCTAAAAAATAATCCCGGCTTCACGACCACCGGCTTAGCAAAACCAGCAGCCAATATGTCATTTTTTGTTGTTTCACTCACAACATATGCGCCTGTTACATATTCAAAACCAATCGCATAAGGCACTAACACTTCAGCACACTTAGCCGATTTGTGTCTCCATTCTACTATTTGATCATCCGGATGCCGCCAGTCAGGAGCATAAATTTGATCAAAATTGAGATCACTCAGACAATTCGCTGGATAGAACCGCACATAATCACTGGCAGCATTCTGATCAGAAATGACCACATTTTGAATACTCAAGACTTCCACAGAAATACACAGTATGCACAGAGATTCTGCCTGAGACTTACGTTTATACATCATAGGGTTTCTTGCATCAAAATAAAGATTCGCATACTGATGCAGCTTCAAGCCACCCGGCACCTGAACCCTCTCACGCTTGTCCTGCACATTTACCATTGAAACATCGGAATGTGGCAGTTTCGCAGCCCGCTCGTGAGACAGTATCCCATGCATCAAAACCAACGATATGTTGCTAATTGGCATAATATTGTGTAGTTCGGTCACGCGATGTGGCATCAAGAAGCGTCTCCGTCTTCACCATTATCTTGATATGTTTTTAGAGCCATAAGATAAGCCCAAGACTCTCCTCTGTGCCAATCAGTTCTCTAAGTCGTTCCATTATCAATAACCTATGCGACCCGAAGCTCACCTGACATGAGTTTAGGGAGGAGGGTGTCGCGGAGCTTACTCAACACAGCTATTTCTCGGCTGTTATGTAGTAGCTTTAAGAATAGGGGCTCAATCACCTCATCGAATTTTTCCAGGACTCCTTCATCCATAAACAAGAAATTTAATTCCTTTACATCCATTGTATTGATTCCTGGGATGGCAGCCTTTGCTCCCCGGTAACGTAACTCCTCAAGAATAAGGTAACTACTAAACCAGAGATAAAGATAATTTTGATAACCAGGATTCTTTGCCTGAAGACGAAAGACATGTTCATTGAGACAAGCTGTCTCAAATGGGAAGCCTCCACCAAACATACTGATCCGCACATCGAAACGCCCCGGCTGCCCACCGTCCTTATAGATCAAAACATCTCGATCCTTGATAATTCCACGCCTCATTTTAACGAAATATTCTTCCGGTACGAATTTGGTCTTCGAGTAATCAAACTCGCCAATGCGGGTTATGCTTTCTGCGCCAATGCTAGGTACACCTTCTGTGAATCTACCAACACCACCCTTCGGACGACTTCCCGTTTCAAGTTCTCCAATAATCTTTTCCAGTTTCCCAACCCCCCACCCCACGGGGATCTCTCCCAACTCGGAGTTTTGCATGGCGCCGCCCTTGGATTTGTAGGGCAGGCCTTGTGGGTCGGGGAATTCGAAGTCCACGAACCAGTGTTTGAAGAGCGCCTGGGCGATAGCCTCTAAGCTGCGGTTCTGCTTGCGGTTGAGTTCGATTTTTTCTTCTACTTCATTCAGTATTTCAACTAATACTTCCCGCGCCGCACTGAATTTGGGGATGGGGTACGACAGGAAATCCTCTCGACTCAAGGAAAGGTTCGTTGTGCCCATTGACCGCCCTTTGCAATACGCTCGATATTGAGGTGTCTGTAATAGCCAATAAAGATACGAAAACCTAATTGATTTATTTTTGAATACCAATTTGACAGTATCTTGGGTCAAACGGCCTTGACCAATGTATTTTGGTACTCTTGCAACAGCACCTAATAAATTTGCGGATTGAGTAACGTCTTTCAGAGATACATAGAGTTCTCCTGGGGAGACCATAAGTTTTTGTGGACAATCTCCACCATACGTTTTGTAGCTTTCCTCCCGGAAACCACCATTCGGAGCAATCGAACCAAGCCCAAGCAACGCTGGGCCGGGATTCCCAACCAAACTACCCTTGTAAGTTGTCCCCCGCTGCAGTTCGACAAAATCTCCGATGATGCTAATAATTTCCTCCGTCATAC
>QIMB01000104.1 GCA_003233615.1 Nitrospirota bacterium | reverse complement strand
ATTTATGTAAGAAATAACTCCCTGACCGTTGACCTTTCCATCAAAGATGGTAAAGGCATCTCCCGTTGTGGGGTTGGCACCCTGTGCGGCTTGAGCCACACCGTCAAATGTCCCTCCGGTAACAGTCAAGGTCACGGCGGTCGGATTACCGGTGGCAAAATCTACCAGCGGGCCACTGCTAAACAACCCCGACCCCCCGGTCGGGGAGGTAAACGTGGTAATATTTGTGTTGAGCTGGCCGGTGCCCCAAGCCAGATCATTATATGACGTCAGGACTTGTGCTGCCGCTAGCGATCCTGATCCAAGGAATGTGAATACTACAAAACCACCAATTAGCCAAAATGTCGATTTTCGCTTTGCCTTTTCCATAAATGGTATTCCCTTTCTTCTCTTCTCTGAGATAAATGAATTTTCCTCAAAGGATCTACTCATAGCTAGATACCTTTTAAGACATCCCTGTCAAGATATGCTTTAATGAGACAGGATAAATATTAATACTAATTTTTCCATATTCCCGTTACCAAAAATTTTTTTCCTATAATTTTTATGTATCGATAATTATGCTTGTCCTCTATTCTACGTTAAGGACCACAGAACGCCTCTTTTCAGGAATGTCAGTTCCTATTCAGTGATATCCTTCCATAAATTTCATTTGTGCATCTTCAGAAACTGGCAATATTTCCAGTGGAGGATATCCTGATGCGGGAATCACTGGCATGAAGTTAGATGCTGGCTTGATATGCATTGCTACGCCTTGAGGTTGATGAATAACCATTGGACGCAACTTTTTGGAAGACCCGATAAACATAGGAGAAACCTTCGCAACTCCCTCAGAATTTTCAGTAAGCTTTGTTCCAGGCAGAAGAACTTGCGTCTTAGGGAGAGGTTTGCGTTCAATCATTTTTTTAGGAAAAGTGGCCATTGAGAATTCGTGTATTTTCAGTACGTTTTTCTTGATTTTCTTGATTGCAACTTGTCCGATTGTGGCAACCACAAAAATTTGCTGCACCCTTCCCTTTTGGTCTACTTTCAAGGCATAGTCCCACGAGGCCAGAATTTTTGAGAGTGATTTGGACACCAGTTCATCCGAAAAATTAGCAGAAACGAGCTTATCAAGTTCTTTGATTGGCACAACATATTCAATGGCTAATTCCTCCTGAAACTGTTCTAACACCGTACGTAAGGGAACTTGACTGAGCACGCCCGTGATACGATCTCCTTGAATCCTAGGACTAACCAACTACATAACAACATGCCCGAGACGATCCATTGGAGCTTCTCTCGCCCTGTTTTTGCACTAGTATAATTACTCATCGACTGTTCTCCTTCTTTTCTTAACCCGTCTTGTTCTTGCCCATTCTTGACCCTGCTTAACTAATTTCCAAATACATCAAAATTTGCTACTAATATCAAATGTCTTTGATACCTTATTGACTTGAGCAAAAATTCTGCCAGGCTTTGAATATCTGGCCATTTAGGCTTGCAGACTGTTGTTTTTCCATTAAATTTCGATAGGACAATGAGCGAGTTCTCCGAAATCAACGAGCCCGGCAATCAAAAATGGGGAAAGGCCTGTAACCTTCAGCTACAAATGCTCTCGTTGTTCTTAAGAAACAGAAAAAATGACTGACACCCGATGGAAAATGCGAAGAACAGAGAAAACATTTCCGACAAAGACACGAATGCGCATGGCCTCTGCTTCGACCCACATTACTGGTTCATTGTTGACTCTCCGGTTTTCGTCCATATAGCAGAATTTTCCCTTGAATTGCTTGAAGATTCGAAGTTTTCCTGTTCATTGTCTGAGGTTTAATCGTCTTATCTCAACATTGTCAACACATTCCATAAGATCCACAACAGATCGGCAAGTGCGCCATGCAAAGCGGAGAAGATTTCAAAAAAGCTAATATGTATGACGTTATTCAGAAGATGATCAGATAGTCTCCCAATGAATCACGAAAGTTCTTGGGAGAAGATGGGGGCGAGAGGAAACCATAATAACGTACTGAAACATTGGTGTCGAGAACTGGAAGCGTATAGCCAGCACACCTGCTCAGAGCACAAATTATCTGAGGAAAGGAATGTTATTCGATTGAACCGGGAGTTAATCCGAGTGAAACGAGAAAAATATTTTCCAAAAGACCGGGGATATTCTTTATGCAAAAAAAACGATGTGAGATATTCCATGCTTTAGTGCTGCCGCAAGATAGTTCCGATACGACTGATGTGTTGCTTGTTACAGATCCCGCCAAGTGGTTACTACGCCAACGAACGAGTACAAGAGAATGCCCAACCTGTAGAGAAGATCCAACCCATCCACACAAAGCATAACCAGGTCTATGGCAAGCTGAAGATGTAGCTGGAATTGCGGACGCAAGGAAAGCTCTGTAACCATCCATCGGATGGTTCGATTCATGAATCAGGAAGACCTCTAGGAAATTTTCTCGCGTAAACACAGCCGCAGTGGGAAGCTCAGGAATCGGTCCCCGCTTGAGACAAACCACTTAGCTCCCCATTTGAAGCTAAGAGGCCCAATACGAAATCGGTGACGGATATTACGGATATCCGTGTAGCTCTATCACGCAGTGGCTTTGGATGTATTTTCTGTCATGTGATTGGGTAGCTCCATGAAATCGCAGTGAGGCCGTACATTGCCGTTCCAAACTATTCTGACGGCAACATGGCAACACCGCTCGACGTCGGAGGCTGTTATGCTCCATTCTGGTTGAGGGACGCAGTATACGCACATCGATATCGGGATTTCGCCTAAGACAGAGGCTTCTTAGTAATCTGAGTGGGGTAGGGATTTTTTACGATAATGCGTGGCCGAAAGTTTCTATGAACTGCTGAAACGGGAACGCATCAACCGTCGACACAATGTGAGTCAAGTAGACGACCGAGCCAATACTATCAGCTATATCGAACAGTTTGAGAATCACCAACGTCAGCACGCCTTCTCCAAATACCAGCCGTCACGTATCTATGCCAAACAGGAATCACAACCTCTTACCTAACCTATCACGAGACTAAGGGAAGACTAGCCTCAAGCCTGAACTCCTCGGGGAAACTCTTCCGCGTTCTTCTCATAGACACTTCCTCAGCACATTATCCATACTCTTTGACATGCCCACGAATTCCTAGGAAGTTCAGAGTCTCTCGTTAGACTCTAGTCCATAGGCCATCAAGATCCAAAACAAATAGGCCAGACTGCCGGCAAACATATAATCGAAGAGGTTTCGGCACAAGAAACCAACGAGGACAATTCCCAAACACAGCCTGAGGGTTTCTGAGTCTGTCCAATGCCTGCGATTTGTTATTGAAAAGAATTCTCGCCCTAAACAAATAAATGTCCATACAAAAAATATAAAGGCGGGAATCCCGCTCCCGACACCCATCATCAGGAACGTATTGTGAAGATGCATCGGGCTATCGCCCATTGGGGAATCGACCAAGACAGGCTGAAAATTATTCTTGCCATATCCAATGCCTACAAGAGGATGGCTAATTATCTGCTCAACGCCTAGCTTCCAGACGTGGATTCGTGTTTCTGCAGTCCACATATCCAGCGTATCGGTCTGATACCCACTCTGACCCATGCCAATCAGGATGCCAGAGACAAGAATTATTCCAAGAATAAAACAAATAACGAAAACGCGTTGTCGCGCGACGAGACTCCAAGATACGAGTTGCGCAACAGAAGATAACCACCCCGCTCGTGTGTATGAAGCAACCTGCGCGCATAGAGCAAGCACCAATGCACCACCCAAGAGCAATTTCCCCCGCAAAGAACGGGCGGTTATACCGCAATACACCACAATCGGCATTACCAGCACTAAATAAGTACTCAACCAATTATAATCTGACCCCGGAGCAATAGCTCGAATATGTCGATCCTGCCAATTCCCCCCTCTCTCTATGAAATCGAACAGCGCAAAACTTGCCAACAAGACTGTGCCAATCACGACTCCGAGGAATACATTCGGCAAATGCGTATTGCCACGGATACATTCCAGCCACGCGAACGGGAAACGGATCGCTTCGCTTTGCTGACGCTGAGAAACTTCACGAATGACCGCGACCGCCCAATAAAAGACTAAGCACTGCGCAACGAATTTTCGCCACTCTCCAAAACTATATTCGGGATTCAAAGAAAAAGGGATTGTGAGAAGTATCCATACCAATAACGATATTAATGGAAGATCAATTGGCGTTCGAACTCTCAGGTCTTTACCTTCAAGCCACATTACAACAAGGCCTAATCCCAATAGGATGAAAAAAATCAATTCTTCAATATGGAATATCCTCGGGAAAAAACTGAACACTGTGAGGGAAAATAACCCAGCAGCCTGAATCCTCCATATTCCATTTACCCAAAAAGAGAAAAAAGACGTTTTCCTCAGAAGAATTCGAGTCTCGGCAAACAGATCATACCCCTCATTTCAAGATTGAACGATTGCACATTTACTTGCTGAACGATACGCGTCAGGCCAAAATTGATGCACGTTCATTCTTGGCTATATCCAGCAAGACGAGATTAAATCCCTCGTGCTATCAGGTCATGCAAATGAATCATGCCGACAACTTTTTCTTGGCGATCTAAGACGG
>QIMB01000194.1 GCA_003233615.1 Nitrospirota bacterium | reverse complement strand
GTCCTATGACGATGGGTCCAGATCCTATTAAAAAAATTCGATGAATGTCAGTCCGGCGAGGCATATACTATTCCCAGGATCATTTTGAAATGGTTGAAGTATCAGGCTTGGATGTGGTCTCTGTCTTTGCAGGTGATACTTCCGGGCGATAATATCGCATCGCCTGTGGAATCCAGGCTTCGATTTGATCGATACGAGTGATATCGGACGGATGTGTCGACAAAAATTCAGGAACAGCACTTTGACTGCGGAAACAAAACTTCCCGATCATTTTTCTTGGACAGCCACTCATGCGTTCCCAAAAAGGAACGGCTTCATGTGGGTCATAGCCAGCCTTTGCCATCAATTGCAATCCAATAAAATCAGCTTCCGTTTCCTGTGCGCGAGAATTTGGCAAGGCCACTCCCACACCATAAGCACTCATGGCTCCAATCGCCACACCAGGATCGATCCCCCCAACGGCGGCTCCTGCTAAGGCACCAAGTTGACCGATCTGCTCAAGGATTCCTCGGCTATAACGTTCAGCGCCATGTCGTTGAAGGGCATGCGCTACTTCATGAGCTATGACCGTCGCTAAGCCAGCTTCAGTTTTGGTGTGTTTTAAAATTCCTGTAAACACGGCTACTTTTCCACCTGGCAGAGCAAATGCGTTCACCTGTTCATCATCGTCAATCACGGCAAATTCCCAGACATATTCCGGTTTATTCGCAGCTTTGGCAATTCGTTGCCCAATACGATTAACCATCAACGTGATCTCTGGATCTTTGCTTAAACGGGCATTCTTCAACACTTCTCGAAATGCCGAAAGTCCTAACGCAATTTCTTTTTCTTCAGAAATATAAATTAATTGATCGCGTGCCGTGCCTGGTGCTTTGTGACAGGCAACAACAAGCAAGCAGAGAAGCCCGAGACAGATTGCCTGGGCTAACCTGAGGCCATCATCATGATGTTGCCTGAAAAATTTGAGATTCATTCCTCTACCCTGTGGGCCTATCCAAGATACAACAGATCTTCCAAAAAGTGAGAAGTGAGAAGCACAAGAAGCAGGAAAAGCCAGTCACTTTTTTTCACTCATAACTCCGTACTCATCGCTTGTTACTGTCGTCTTCTACCTTCTCCCCTTGGATTTCTACCATTACGGTATCCACATATACATCATGTGAGGCGTGCCGCCATGTAATGCCCCAAGAACGGTATTCGCATTGATTTGGGGGAATCCCACGGGCCCCACCGTAGGAGGCTCAAAATGAGAGTAAATATTTTGGTGTGTTTCAGGGTTACTCCGAGTGTAGGTGATGACTTGCGCATCGGTTAACTGTGCGTTCTTTTTGGCCCGTTCAATGGCATCATCCAAATAGCCAATCTCATCAATCAACCCTTTCGCTTTGGCAACATCTGCTGTGTAAATTCGTCCATCAGCCAATTCTCGAATCTGGGCTGCAGAGAGCTTTGGCCTTCCTTGCTCGACAACGGAAAGAAAGCGGGCAAATAACCGATCAATGACATCTTGAAAAATAGCACGCTCTTCATCTTTCATGGCGCGAAACGGAGATCCCATTGATTTTTTGGGGCCTGAAACAATCGCCATTGGTTCGATGCCAATTTTTTCTAACAACCCCTGCCCATTGAGTGTGAGCATGATGACCCCGATGCTTCCCGTGATTGTCGATGGATGTGCAAAAATATAGTCAGAAGCCATGGCCACGTAATAGCCACCAGAGGTTCCTACATCCATAATCGAGGCAATAATGGGCACCTTTCGTTTGTCTTTAAATTCCTGAAGTTCATGATAGAGAATGTCTGACGACGTGACTGTTCCCCCGGGTGTATTGATACGTAGAATGATCGCTTTGATGTGATCGTCTTTCCCGGCCTTTGTTAATTCTTCTTTGAGCCGAGCAGGAAGACTCGGGGCCGAAAAAATCCCTGAATCTTTGCTGGTGGTTAACGTTCCTGAGATATCAATGAGCAATATTTTATCTGAGCCTTCTCCAGATATGGTGGTTTCCTGTAATGCTCCGTGTCCTGAAAAGAGATCCACATGAATGCATCCACCTAAGACAGAACATAACAGGAATACCCACACGAATTTATGCGTCATACTCTCTACCCTTTCATCTTCATCATGTCGAAAAACTGCTGAAAGAGATGCGATGAATCATGAGGCCCAGGGGACGCTTCAGGATGGTATTGGACAGAAAGAACCGGACTATCGAGCCCAACCATCCCTTCACAACAGCCATCATTTAAACTGCGATGTGTCACTTCCATTCTACCAATTGTAGTGTCGAACTGTTGAATGGCCCAGGCTGCCCCCTCCTCTTCTTGATGAGGTAATGCGAGCGCAAAGTTATGGTTTTGAGACGTAATTTCAATCTTTCGTGTCCGGAGATCCATGACTGGGTGATTCGCCCCATGATGGCCAAAGAGAAGTTTATGAGAGGTGAGACCTAAGGCCAGTCCTAATATCTGATGCCCCAAACAAATACCAAATATAGGCTTCCATCCGAGTAAGGCCTTAACTGTTTGCACGGCATAAGGCACCCCTTCCGGGTCTCCGGGACCGTTCGATAAGAACAGACCGTCAGGTTGCAATCTGCGAATATCATCTGCACTGGTGGAGGCTGGAACGACATGGACCTTACATCCTCCATCGACCAGACTTCGAAGAATATGATGTTTGACCCCAAAATCCATCACTACGACTGTATACAAAGAAGAAGGTCTGGCCACTTCAGACACAGACGTGTCATTGGAATCAGCACACAGCGTGGGACTCCCCTTTGACCATTCATAAGGGGAACTACATGTCACGTCCTGCACTAAGTCACGACCGACGAGGGATGGTGCTGCTTGTGCCTTGGCATGGAGAGACGTTTCATCAAGATCCACATGGGATATCACGCCAATTTGAGAACCTTTTTCTCGTAGATGGTTTGTTAACGCACGAGTATCAATTCCTTGAATGCTCACGATGTGATGCTGGATCAAATAATCTTGAAATGTCTGGCGCCCACGCCAATTACTCATTCGTTGAGAAGCTTCCCGTACAATGTATCCTTCAGCCCATATTCGGCGAGATTCATCATCCTCCGGTGTGATGCCATAATTGCCGATTTGGGTACTCGTCATCAGGACAATCTGACCCTTATAAGAAGGATCAGTCAGAATTTCTTGATATCCCGTCATGGCCGTATTGAAAACCACTTCACCAAGCGTCTCTCCTGTAAACCCTAGGGCTTGTCCTTTAAAAATCGTTCCATCGGCCAAGGCTAAGACCGCCGGCTTCATCCTCTTCACCTGTTGAGCATTTTTTCTCATGAATGTGTCCGACATGATCATTCAGCGAACATTGGCAATATGAAGAACAACGGCTTTCCG
>QIMB01000273.1 GCA_003233615.1 Nitrospirota bacterium | reverse complement strand
AAGCTTGGAAGATGATTCACAAAGGCATGCATTTCCTACTTGGGTGGAAATTTGCTCAATGCTCAATACTGAAACGCTATGGGATTTAGTGTTTTATTCACTCCGTATAAAAACAACACCGAGGTTCTTATGACAAACCACAGACATTACGCAGTTGTTATTCCTTTACTTGCTTTATCTTTGAGCCTTGGGTGTGCAGGTCTTGGCGCGGATAACTTTAAACAAGGGCAGACGATGATGGCCCAAAGCAACTGGGAGGAGGCAATTGTCCATCTCGAGAAAGCTGTGAGTCAGGAGCCCGAGAATGAAGAATACAAAATCGCGTTAACGAACCTGAAAAATAAAGCGTCTGCTGACTATGAAAACAAATCTAAAATTACCGTCAATGCCATGGATTCTCTCAATTTGCCAACGCTCAACATTGCCTTGGGGCAGATAGCGACTTCGCTGCAATATGATGAAAAGAATGAAACCGCTCAATCCTATATGGATGAATTATCAAAGAAAAAGGAGAAGCTCTCTCAAGAAGTCGAGGAATATTATGTAGCGGGCACAAATGCTGTCGCTCAGAAAGACTGGGAGAAGGCTCAAGCCCAATTTACACAAATACATGAATTAGCCCCGAATCATAAAGATTCGCAACAATTGTTGTTAATGGTTCAAGAGAATAGGGCGGAACAACTGTATCAGAATGCCAAGACATTTATGGACGCAGAAGATTGGAGACAAGCCACAGGTACCTTTATGTCTCTCCTGGCAGAGAATCCCGGCTACAAAGATGCTGAAGTCTTGCTCAAGAACAGCCAAGACAACAACACCCCACAATATTACGAAGCTCAAGCCAAAGCTGCTGAAGCTTCAGGAGATTGGGATCGAGTCGTCAAGCTGTATTCAAAAATTCTAGAATATCCGAATCAAAGTTTAACGCTCCAGCTTCGACTCAAGGATGCCAAAAAAGAAGCTGCATTTATTCACATAAGGAAATGTGAACGAGCCTTAAATCAGAAGCTATGGTTTACGGCCTTTCAAGAATTTCAGACTGCACACAATTATCAGGCGATCCCTTCTGATTCCGATTTGTATAAAGAAACGATTGAACGGTTATCGCAAGAATTATTTGCACAAGCCGAAAGATTTGAGAGAGACGGAAAATATGGAAATTCCCTATTTGTGTATCAACGTCTCAAAGAAATTCGCCCTCAATTCCCTAATCTATTTTTTAGAGAACAGAAGGCAACAGATGAAATAGAAAGTCGAGTAAAAACGCTGGTAGGAGTATTTGATTTTATCCCCACTAAAGAAGCTCCTGATTCTGGACGCAATGTCGCGAATAACCTTGTGACCTCTTTGTTTGCTCGTGCCACCCCGGATGTCAAAATTGTGGAACGATCCTCTTTAGGGAAAATTTTACGAGAAATTGAATTGGGACAGTCTGGGATACTGGATACCGATACGGTAAAGAGAGTTGGGAAAATTGCTGGAATCGATATTTTCGTGACAGGGAATATTCTTTTGTGGGCGGTAGAAAGCGATATCCAAGAGGGCAAAAAAACCGTCAATCTGGTAATTTCCGAAAAGAAAATTCCTAATCCTGCCTATCGAATGTGGGCCAAAAATAATCCTGACGCCATTTCTGGAAATGTGGATGAAGATGATGTCTATGGAGGTAACGATGGAGAAATAAATAGAGGAGAAGCGCCTCCACTGATGATCGTGGAACCCATTCATCAACTGTTTTCTTACAAGGTTGCCAGTCACAAAAAAGTGGCTTTCGTCAATTTTTCCTATAAAATTATTAATGCCAGGACTGGAGAAATTATCAAAACAGATACTGTTAAAAAGAAGAAGGAAGTAAGGGATGATTATTCGGAAGGACTCGATTTAGCGAACGTTGAATTTGACCCGATAGACCTTCCAACCGACATTGAGCTTTTAGAGGGAGTTTCTGCAAAAATTGCCGATGAGCTCGTGACGTTGGCTCTCGCTCCACTCAAGGATAACCCACAAAAACATTATCAACAGGGGATTGTGGAAGAAAAACGAAGGAATTTTGAGGACGGGGTTGAACGCTGCACGGATGCCATATTTCTTGAAAAAATAAGGAAGCAAGTCACTGACATTACGACAAAGGCTACAGAGTGTATCAATCGAATTATACAAAACACCTTATAAACGTACGAAGATATCCCTCTTCTGTATAGCATAACGTGTTGAATATGACATGTAGGATTTTTTTAGAACGTAACGACTCAGGTATTTAGGCTGAAGACTGAAGGTGATCACTCATAATGTTCGAAGTATTGGATGAGGACAAAAGATTGGTCCCTACAAGTCTTCGGCCTTCAGTCAATCCACCTGAATCGTTTTACCACAGAGTCATCATTTTTAACGAAGCCAGAATTGATTCTTTAATTCGTCCAGTGTAGGGCTTACGCAAAAATAATATCCCATTTTCACTTCCTCTCTTTATGCCATCTTGGCACTCTCACAATCCTCAACGTAGGCATTGCTACGTCTACGGTTGTGCTCACTCAAATCAACCCAATCTGGCATCAATCTGTGCGCGATGAGCTTGAATCATCGCGCGGGGTGAACCCTTTGTATTGTTGCGCGAACCCTTACTTCCTTCGAAGGAGATCAAGCTCTTTGGTGATATCTGTTCGGAGATAGTGGAGTGATTCTCTCATTTTTAACAGCATCCAATTCCAATTTTCCGTTTCTTCTAACTGCCTGAGCTCCCCCTTCACCCAACGGATCTCTGCTGTATTGTCAGACGAAGCCGGTGCTTTTGAGTGAGCATGTGATTGAAGCGTCTCAAGGCTTTCCAATAATTGATATTGTCTAAGCAATCCCTCGAGTATCCGCTCCCATACAAACTGTCTTTCTGAAACAATTTTTCGATGTTCTAGCATGAGAGTGTTTTCCCTAGAGTCCGCTGACAATGCCACACTTGCAGATTCCAGTTCACGCAGAACGACCTGCATCTTTTCTGATTTCAATGAAAGATTGATATACTTGTTGACTAGTGCTTGCTTTCGTAGTTCGTAAGAATCTAAAGCCTTTACTTTTTCAAAAAACTCTGAAGACAGTTGTAATTCGTGCTCTGTTAAATCCTTGGAATGTCTATCAGAGTTTCGCATGGTCGTTTGAGACTCTCCCAGCACCTGTGAAGCGAACATCATGTCCCCGAGAACCCCACCCAGGATTATGACAAAAACCGCACAAATACCCAGTTTGAATTTCATCCCTTCATACATGTGCATCTCCTCGTTTTGTAAATGAACAATCAGGTGTTTTTACGAATGTCCCTAGTTAGCCTAGATTCATTGCCACAATATGAGTGATCTTTGAACCACGACTCAGATGTTGTGACGCATTTTTTTGTTCACGTATTCAGCCTCTCGTGGAACCTGTAGATTTTATCAGATTTCAAGAACATCGGAAAAAATAGAAACCTTACTAGCAACAGGACTCTATAGTTCTGAAACTGTTCACTGGAACATTGCTTCACAAGCAAGGCTCCCTCGGCCATGAAGGACTATGAGAGATCCGATATGTCCTGCTTACACTATTTGAGGGAAATACGAGACAAAGACGGTTCAATCCCACCAATTCTCACGTCTTGAAAAGAGAGACGTTGATAGCCCTTGAAGCAAGCGCTTGCACAGTGCGCCTCTGCTTAATGTGCGATTTTTAGAACAAGTTGATTCCTAGAGGTTTCTAGGACTTCAATATCCAATGAAGAATTTGGGGGAGGGGAACTCAGCTCATTGGCCAGAGAAATAGCATCTCCTTTGAACACCACATCAACTTTTGCCACCTTAGCATGATAAGAACGACGAAACAGATTTTTGATTCCTTGAATGTCTCTTCTGAGAGAAGACTCAAATTGAAGAAGTTCTAAGAAATCTTGTACATTGATTGTCAAATGAACCATTTTGGGTAATTGAGAATATTGCGCCACTTTAGAAAAGAGCAAGTTGGCAAACCTTGGGACAAGGCTTTCGCTCACTAAATTTACTGCCTCTGAGGCTCCTGCGATTGCACTAATGTGCGGGACGGTTTTTTGGTCGTTCAGCGCACAGATAAACTTTCCACTATCCCTATGTATGGCCCGAATGGACAGGCTGGCATGAACAGGTTTCATAATTGTTCCCTGAATGGAACCTCCACTGGTGGCAACAACTTCCCCTAAAATATGAATGTCCGCTTCTTGATAAAAATTCTTCTCCTGTCCTGGAAATCCACCCTGCGATTGTCCTTGAGAATGAATTGATGGTTGGATAAATTGGAACCCTTTGTTTCGAAGTTCATCCATTAATAATTGTTCAACGTGGGAAGGAACAGGTAGATTGGACTGGCCGGGCATTTGATTGAGCCCAATGAATCGTTCGTTGATCTGCACCATGATTCTCGGTTGTCCTTGTTGAGAGATGAGTACATTTTTTTCACTCGGAGATAAAAGGGCGTCAACTTCCCGATTGAGTTGCCCGACGGAGACTGTTGCTTCGATGGTAACTGTATAGGCGCCCAGTTCTTTAGAAAGACTTTCTGAGACAATGGCATATTTCTTTATAAACCCACTACTTCTTGTGAAAATATTGTCACGGACAAACTCCAAATCCTGGACATGGGTTTCCGACGTGACAAAGGTTCCTACGGATTGCTCAACCACCTTTCG
>QIMB01000435.1 GCA_003233615.1 Nitrospirota bacterium | reverse complement strand
GATGTATGATGGATTTGTCAGAATCCCTCGTTACGAAAACAGGTGAAATTATACGCAGTCTCTTGATGTGATAGCCAATGGACTTCTGGAATCTGTCCAACTCGTTGACTTTGGACGTTCCATGATTCCTTTCTTTTTTTGTTGTCTTCGGTTTTGAAGAATCATTGAGTCGAAATTTTCGCCACAGTTGAGGCAGCGCCATATCGACAAAACAGATACGGCTTCATCCGAGTTATAGACGTGATCGCTCATCAGCAAACCTTCGCATCGTGGACAATTCATAATCTATCTCCTTTCTTCCCTATGGGGCATGTTGAAAAAAGCCGCCAGCGGCGTTCTCGCCTAATTGCCGTGCTCACGTACTGAGAGTACGCTCCGCGCGTCAATTTGGCTGCGGCCTTGCTGGACGAACTTTTTTGAACATGCCCAAAGCTCCTGAGTTCGTTAACTGTCATGGTCAAATTTGCTCCTGGAGAAAACATATAATTCAACAGTCCCTTATGGTTTGTGGGAATTCCTTATTCGGTTCAGGGGTAGCTTCGATAACAGCATACCCATCAAGCACGAATCTGTCAGACCTGCATGGAGCAGACCTATTCCCACCAATGTTGGGAGGAGCAAAAACCAGGTACTGATTGTGACAGCCAAGACGACACCCAAGATGATGAGAGATCCTGCGATCGCTCGAACCTGACCTTCGAGAGAAATTCGACGTTGCCCTTTGATCACAGGCTTCTCTTGAGCAACCCAGTTCGTAATACCGCCTTCGAGAATGTCGCAATTGGTGATACCATTGTTCGTCAAATATTCATACGCAATGTTCACCCGGTTCTGCGTACGGCACACCAAGGTAAGGGAGCGTTCAGAGGAAAGAGTTTTTAGTTCATCAAGATATTTATGTAAGTCCGGCAAGGGAATATTTCGAGCGCCTGAAATGTGCACAGTTTCAAATTCTTGTGGCGTTCTGACATCAATATAGAGAGGCGCGTTATGGGGAGTTGGGAGTCCCTGCTGATCGCTCAGTTTTTCTGAATGTTGCTCTTGATCGAAAAGGATCGTGCTCATAGTATGTCCTCCATTCGTTCCACTATGTGCTACAACTCGTAGCACATTCGGACTGATGTCCGGCTTTAGGATGTCCCCATGTCGCAATCCAGGCATCATATCCCCCAACGAGATCCATAGCCTGTGTGCGTCCCGCTTTCACCAAAATGCCCATGGCCGTAGAAGATCGATAGCCACTTGCACAATGCACAACCACAGGAGCATCTGCAGGTATTTGATGAACGTGTGTAGCAAGGTTTGGCAGAGGAATGTTCACGCTCTGATCAACATGCCCCGCTGCCCATTCTTTTTCACTTCGTACATCGACAATCATAGGTGGTTGTGAGGTGGTCAGCAGTTCCGCCAGAGCTTGGGCGGACATTCGTTGGCCTTTTTGAATCAAATCAGGTCGCTCAAGCAGGGCCTGCATCCCACCGTCAAGGTACCCCGTAACCTGGTCAAACCCGATGCGGCCTAAACGCTGAATCGCTTCCTGTTCGGTTCCGGGTTCCGTAATGAGAACGATTGGGATTTTGGGGTCCAATACGGTGCCTGCCCAGGTTGCAAATTTCCCTGCTAATCCGATATTCAGACTTCCGCGCAAATGTCCCCCGGCATAATCTATGGCTTTTCTGACATCGAGGATCTGCGCTCCTCGTTGTTGATGTTTCAACACGGCTTCCAGAGTGAGTGGGTGTAAACTTTTCTTGACCACTTCTTCTAAAGTCCGGTGTACTTCTCGATTCATCTGAGCATCGTATCCAAAATAGGCGGGGGCTTCTGGTTGATCCGCGGTAACAAGCCCCACAAATTCATCTTTCGTCATAGGTTTCAGGGCGTAATTTTCCCAACGCTGTTTGCCTAATGTCGAAACCGTCTCTGTGCTCAGATTTTTTCCGCACATCGATCCTGCACCATGTGCGGGATAGACGAGCGTTTCATCTGGCAGAGATAACAACTTGTTTCGTAAGGAGTCATAAAGTTGTTCGCCAAGCTCCTTGGCTGTCACACCAACCGAAGCCATGAGATCCGGACGCCCGACATCTCCGATGAACAGGGTATCGCCTGTTAGCACGCAATACGGGCGATCCGTATTTTTTGACAGGTCATACACCACAAGGGAAATACCTTCCGGTGTGTGTCCTGGAGTTTCCAATACCTTGATCCGCACGTTTCCAAATTCCAGAAGATCACCATCCTTGAACGATTGAATCGGAAAATTGGTTTGGGCTTTAGACCCCATACAGATTTTTGCCCCTGTTTGCTTGTGCAGCCCTAGATGGCCAGCCAAAAAATCAGCATGGAAATGGGTAAGGAACACATATCGAATCGTCCACCCATGAGACTTGGCTTCATTGAGGTATTGATCGATATCGCGCTGGGGATCCACCACGACAGCGGTTTTCGTTGCTCCGTCCGCAATCATATAGGAGGCATGAGCCAGACATTGTAAATAGAATTGCTTCAAAATCATGGCTAGACTCCTTTCTCCACTCCCTCGCGTTTCTGATATTTTACGCTTTTTCTAGATATAATTGTTACTTAAAGCAACATCAGTGCCATAATGAATATATTGCAAGTATATTAGTATTGTTCATTAAATCAAATGCTTATGAATTTTATTATTCACAATTGTGTTCATACTCACTTCGTGAGTCAGGACAGAATGAACGAAAAACGCTAACCGTTAAGTTAACACGTTAACGTTTCGAAAGTTTGAGGGTGGGCATCGCTCACGAGAACCCCTGTGCTAAAGACTGAGGTTCAGTGGGTGTGGGTGTGACTCGCGCCTACTGATCCCATTATTCCCGCAAGGAGTAAGCAGGAATCCATCTTACGTTTCACGCGTGGACGGAAAAAGATGGATCCCCGCTAAAAACTGCGAGGATGACAAACAGAGGTCCTTCGGATCACATGGAATTTTAGCGTCTTGGCCATGGACCGGACCCAATCACGAAGAAATGAGTCTCGCGCCCAACTGCCGTCTTTAGGATTATGCAGAGGCAAGGTCAAGAAGTTTGAGCTTTTTCCAGAGAGTGACACGACTCACGCCCAAAAGTTTGGCTGCTTCTGTCTTGTTGCCGTGAGCCTGTTGAAGAGCTTCTCGAATGCGAGTTTCTTCATCTTGATTCAGTGAAGAAGACGAGGTAGAAGACTTTTTCAGCGAGGGTCTCTGGACTTCTGAGGGCAGGTCCCAAAGAGTGATGCAGTTGCCTGTCACGGTGACAAAGGCATACCCGGCCAACCATATTCTTGAAGTCGTTGTAAGGCATCTTTGGCGATTTCGTCGATTTCACGATTGAAGACCTTGCCATTGTCTTTCATGAAATGGTCGATCAAAAGTGGGATGTCCGCACGACGCTCTCGAAGAGGTGGCAGCGTTATTTCGAAGACATGAATACGGTAATAAAAGTCTTCGCGCAATGTTCCCTCGGCCATCAGCGTTTGCAGGTCTCGATTCGTGGCCGTAATCAAACGCACATTGATCTTGATGGCGCGCTCATCTCCCACTCGTCGAATCTCGCCTTCCTGCAAGACGCGAAGGAGTTTCAGTTGAAGTAACGGACTGGTGTCGCCAATTTCATCCAGAAATAAGGTGCCACCATCTGTGGCCTGAAACATGCCTGTTTTATCTCGAATGGCACCAGTGAATGCGCCTTTGGCATGTCCAAATAATTCGCTTTCCAGCAATGTTTCAGGAATGGCTGCACAATTTATGGCAAAAAACGGCTTATCTTTGCGAGCACTCAGTGCGTGGATCGCACGAGCAGCCAGTTCCTTCCCTGTCCCTGATTCTCCGGTCAGCAATACGGTCACATCGCTTTGAGCAGCCAGACGCAGGCGACGAAAGATCTCTTGCATGGCAGGGCTTTTGCCGA
>QIMB01000280.1 GCA_003233615.1 Nitrospirota bacterium | reverse complement strand
CATGGGCAATACCACCTGCCAAGGTTCCAATTGCTTCCATTTTTTGCGTATGCCGAAGGTGTTTTTCGCTTTGCTCCAACGCATCTTCAGCCTGTTTTCTCGCCGTGATATCTTCGCAGGATAGCAATAGCATTCGTTGTTGATTCGGCCCGATAATGGCTTGACGGGTTTCTTTGACCCAGAAAATCGTCCCATCTTTTTTTACTTTTTGTAATTCTTTTTGCGTGACCTCATTCACAACAGCAAAACTCTTTTCCATTTCTGCCATCGTGACAGCCTGATCAGCTAAGGTAAGCACCACTAAAATGGATTGCCCGACGAGTTCTTGCACGTCATACCCCAACATGTCGGCACCAAATTGATTGACCGATAAGATCCTGAGATGCACATCAACGGTGAAATACAAAAGAGGCGCTTCATCGTAGAGAGCTCGATAACGTTCCTGACTTTCCTGTAGTGCATCTTGTGCTCGCTTCCGTTCAAGTTCAGTTCCAGCTCGTGCAGCAAACACCTGTAAGAGTGCCAGGTCTTGTGCATTCAGGCTCAGAGGCTTGCGATCCATGATCGCCAAATTCCCGACAACATCTCCTTGAGAATTGAAGAGAGGTGTGCCGCAATAGCTCTCAATGTTGAGTGCTTTCACCGTTGGATTCTTTGGAAATAATTCTTGGACCCCATGAGGGATGTACACTGGGTGCCCATCAAACACTTTCTCACAGGGTCCTTCGAGGCAATTATATTCAAATTTTTGATTCAAATGATCTTCCTGCCAAAACGCCAACCCGGAAACGATCGGGAACGTCTCGTCCATTCGTTCGGCTATAAACACCATTTGAACGTGAAGGGTTTGCGCCAATTGACGAACCAGATTCTGGAAAAAATCCTGGCTTCCGGGAGCAACTGTTCCTTTCACAATGGCTGCTAAGGCTTCGTCAGATTTTTTCCGATCGGTGATATCGCGAGACACAATCACCCCTCGAATCTCTCCTAGCGCCGTCTGAAAAGATTTTCCCGTACTTTCAAACCAGCGATACTCTCCATGTTTATTCCGATATCGATAGATAGCCTTACCAGACCCCACCGTCTGTATACCCTGTGCAAATTCTGTCCTCACCACAGATTGATCCTCAGGATGCACAAACGAGAACATACTCATCCGTACCAGTTCCTGTGGGGCATATCCCAAGATATCGTTCACATTCGGACTGACATACAGAAAATCCCCCTTGGCATCAACTTCGGTGATTAAGTCATAGACGTTTTCCATGATGGCCCGGTAACGCTTTTCTCGCTCTTGAATGGTTATTTCTGCAGCCTTTCGGTAGGTAATATCACGGGCAATGCAAAAAAGACCTTCAAGCCCGTCCCCCGATTGTCCAAAAATCTCCTTCGTGACAAGAAACGTACGGGAAATCGCCTCGGCATGTTCCACATCAATTTCAAATGATTGTGGTGATTTCTCACGAACCACATCGTCGTCACATTGAGTAAAAAGAGGATGCGTTCCATTTGGAAACAATTCTACATCAGTTTTTCCGATGATCTCTTCAATTGTGCGTTGAAGGACGACCGCTCCCATTGAATTGATTAATAAATAGCGCCCTGCATGGTCCTTGACGAAAATAATATCGCGTGTCCCCTCCACCACCGTGGTCAATAATGCATGCTCCCTTTTTATCGTCTCTTCTGCTTCTTTTTGATCAGTAATATCCCGAATCGTTCCTGCACCTCGAACAAATGTTCCCTGTTGATCGAAAATGGCTTGGCCTTTTCCTTTATACCAGCGATATTCCCCGTGCTTCGTCCTCAGTCGTGATTCCACGTCATAGGGCACATGATGCTCAATATGATCCCTCAAGGCATGAAAGACTCCATCAGAATCTTCGGGATGAATGCGTGACGCCCATGATTTCAAAACTGGAGGAAATTCATGATCTTCAAAACCCAGGAGCGCTTTAAATTGTGTCGAATACCATGCCGGAGCCTCAGGCGAATCCCAGGGTTGACCTGGCAGTGGACGACTTTCCCACAGACCTTCCTGAGAACCCTTTATCGCAATTTCGAACCGATCAAGCTGCTCACGCAATGTCACAATCGTCTCTTGCGCATCCACAAGTTCCTGGCGAAGTTGTTCATTCGACGAGGCACCCTTCGTCACACTAGCTTCCTTCATGGGTGCGATTGTCTGCGCAACACTGAGAGGCAAGGACTCCTGAGCGTACCGCGTCGTCACATCGAGCACCACGCCTTCATATCCCAAAATATTTCCCTGCGTATCACGTATGATGCGGGCATATTCTTCCAGCCACAATAATTCATGGTTGGCTCGACGGCCACGCCACACCACAGGACCAACCATATTCTCTTTTTGAAAACTCTGACACCAGGAGGTTCGTTCCTCTGGCTGAACATATAATTGAGTCTCGATATCCGTCACACCTTCCATCATGTCTTCAGGAGAGGCATACCCAAAAATCTGAGCCAAAGCCACATTGGTCATCACGAACCGCCCATGAACCGTACTGCGATACAATCCAAGAACCGCATGATCAATGAATTGTTGCAGTCCGTAGAAATCCTGCTGAAGGGGAGCGTCTATCTGGTTGAGAGACAATCGAAGAGACAGCTGAAGATCTCCGATCTGCTTTCGAAGAATTTCATGTGACTCCGAGGAAGATGTGTGTGCGGGGATATTAGGATCCATAAAAAACGCAATTGGCTGGAATATGCAAAGCCCGAAAGGCTTTCAAGCGTTTAGGTGAATCTCCTACAAGACCACAATGAAAGATCTACGTACTTATGTCAAGAGAAAACTTGCCTATCTTACCGCCAGCTTTTGTGCAGAGTGCTTTTGTCACAGAATATTTTCATAGCGGCACATTCTCAATTTTGATACGACGGAAACACCATGGTACACTTCGGTGTTCGTTTCAATGTATTCTCACTACATCTTGATGAAAACACCTGTTCTCACTATCGCTGGCTCTGATCCGAGTGGAGGAGCCGGCATTCAGGCTGATCTCAAAGCCTTGTCGGCAAACGGTGTGTTTGGCATGTCGGTGCTGACATCGATTACCGCCCAAAACACCTGTGGCATCTCCTCAGTCTTTCACCTTCCTTCGGCAATCATTGAGTCTCAGCTTGAGGCCATTTTCTCTGACATCTCCGTCAAGACCATCAAAACCGGCATGTTGGCCACGCCTGACATCATCACCATCGTCAGCAAGAAACTCGCGACACAGACAATCGACCACCTTGTGGTTGACCCGGTCATGGTAGCGAAAGGAGGGCACGCCCTCCTTGAAGACGAAGGCATTTCTTCTCTGAAATCAAAATTGTGCCCTCAGGCTTTTTTGATTACTCCCAATATCTATGAGGCACAAGTGTTATCAGGCATGACCATCAACTCCATTGCTGAAGCCC
>QIMB01000145.1 GCA_003233615.1 Nitrospirota bacterium | reverse complement strand
CAGCTATTCGTTTGTCTTCCTCCATGGCCTCACGAAACGGAACCGAACGGGGTGTGGGAAAATCGGGAATTCGTGTTGGGTCAGGAAGGACCGCAGAGTCTCCCTCCCACAAAAAGAGCGACAGTTTCAATGCCTCTTGTTCGGCCTTTCGCATGGCTCCGATCACATTCGCTTTCCGGCGTTGGACGGCTTCGTTCGCTTCGACGACTTCCAGGAGAGGCACGGCGCCGGCCTCGGCTCGCTGTTCCACTTGTGTGGCCCGGTCTTCCGCCACTTGGAGGGCACGTTTCTGGAATGCCGCCACTTTCCAGGCAGCCACCCAATCCCATAACTGAGTTGCGGCTCCCAGAAAGAGATCCTGCCGAGTTTGGAGAATAGCAATGTCCGCTTGCTCTCCCGCTAATTCAGCGCGTTCGAGCTCCGCATGTTCCGGATTGATCATGAATCCCCTCAGGAGCGGGAAGGCGATCCCCAGTAACGGTTGATTGGTTTTGTTGATCCCCAAATCGGCAATCTCCACTTCTCCAATGCCGGCTCGAAATCCCACAATCGCTCTGGGACCCCAGGGATGCCGCATTTCCAGAAAAGTGTCATTGAATCCCACGTTCTTGGTCGATCCATCTTTGACCAGCCGCTCTAATTCCCAATCATTGACCAGCTCCGGCTCGAAAGCGCCTAAGGCCTTGAGAAGTTTGCCTCTGGCCGCAACCTGCTCCGTTCGGGTCCCATGGAGAAGCGGGTGAGATTCCTCCACCATGCGGAGCACCAGGTCTTCGGTCAGCGGGCCCGAAACATCAGTCGTGCCCGGCGATAGGCGATCATCAGCCCACACAAAATGTCCCGTGAAGACCATGAGCATCACCGCTGCCAGCATTTTCATGATCAACGACGTGTTCATAGTCCCTCTGTCTTCGTAGTTCATAAGGTAGGTTCTCCTTACTTGCCTGGCCTCCCCGCTTTGGGAAGAACCAAGTCCAAGAGGGCTGGAGGTTTTTTCTGATAATCAGGCGGAAACAGATTCAAACGACGCCATAGTTCATACCAGAGTGGAACGCGATTGAGAATGACCCATCCCATCACTTGGGTGCCTTGCCGAACATGGTCTTGAGGTGGCCAGGGATGATGGTTGGGGTCTGGACTCACCCAAAACCGAAACCGTCCATGTTGATCCCCCACTTGGTCCACGACCTGAATGATCCCATCAAAGGTGCCGGCCATTAGCTCGGGCCAAGCCGAAAGGGGAATCGTGGGAATCCCATGAAAAAGAAGCTTCACATTCCGATCTGGGGTCAGCAGGGGAGCATCCAAGGCCTCCACCCACATCTCCACGGCCCGGGTGGCGCTTAGCGGGGTAATGTCGACAAGCAGGTCGCCGGGATGCACAATTTCACCAGGCCCCACTAGGACCATTCGCACGACAGTGCCATCGCTTGGCGCGACCACGCGGGCGGCTGCGCGTCGCTGTTCGGCATTGGAGCGATCCAACGCCAGGGTCGCCAAGTCGTTCGTGGCCTTGGCCGCGTCTTCCAGCGCGGAGGCTCGTTGGGCTCTCGTGGCCAAGAGGCGTTGCTCCAGCTCCGCTCCGATCTGATCGCGTCCATGACCCAAGGCACGACGGCCTTGTTGAGCTTCGCGGAGGCTGGCCTGGGCTGCGTTGAGATCAGCACTGGTGCGGGTCGCTGCCCGGATGGCCAATTCCAGCTCACGCCTGGAGACCAACCCTTCAGCTTCTAACAAGCGGTTTCGATTCAAATTTAGATCCGCGGTCTCTTGGGCGATCTTCGCCGCTACCAGTCGCTCTTTGGCTTGGCCAACGCGATTCGCCGCCTCCGCGACTCTGGCGTCAGCGGAAGAAACGGTGGCGGTGACCAACGCACCCATTTCCTGGATTGATTGTTTGAGCAAATCCGCGCGATTCATGGCCGCCTGGCGCTGCTGTTCTAGTGCCTGCTGGGACTGGTCGAGGCGCGCCAATAAATCAAGGGCCATGAACTTCGGGTCTACATCAATCAATTCGAGAATTAACTGACCTTTCGTGACCTGCATCCCCTCATTGACGTGCCACGTGCCGATCCGTCCCGCAATTGGCGCATGAATGCTTTGGGGCCGTTCAAGAGGTGAATAGGCGGAAAGCTGACCCTGTGCCGTCACGGTTTGAGTCCACGGCACGAACACGACAATGACCATGAACAGGGCAAACAATCCCATGGTCCACCGCGCTGCGAGACGCAATCGGTTCGGAATTCGAACCGACTCCCACGCTCGAAGTCCGGCAGACGTTTGTACGTGATCCGGGGGGATCGCACCCCAACTGGTCGATGGAGAGGAAAGAGGCATCAGGGGTTCCGGTTCATGAGTGTGGAGGCGTTTCATTGATATGGGAGTCACTTCATTGTGGAACATGCCCAAAGTATCACACTTTCCGTCTAACCACTATCCCCATTTCATCGACACAGTCATTGCGTACTCAGAGTTCGCTTCCGGCGGGTTGGGGAAAAGTGCAGCATTGGGGAGAAGGAAATTTTGTTAAAGCGATAGTCTATGCGGCAGCGAATAGGTGGAAAGGTATCATACGGAATTTATGGTTCGAGACCAATGAGGCTCCGTGAGGAATTTCTGGCTGACGAACGAGATCCTTCGACTCCGCCTGGCTCCGCTCAGGATGACAAAGAGGTGTCCGGCTGGCTGTCTCTATCTTCCGTCTTCATTCATTGTGTCCAGCATAGGTCGCATTTCCCTTCGCCAAGCCCTTCGAGCCTTGACTTAGGACAGGTTCAGTCAAGGAATCTCGAATCCCCAAATATTCAATGGACTCCTCAGGACTCATCTGTTCCGCATTTGGGAAGCTCTAGAGCTAGAACCATGTTTTCCGTATGATCCGTGGGAAGTTCTCCAAATATCCGATAATATGTCGCTTGCACATGAGAGAAATTGTAGGGCTTGGGAAGATAACCTTGCGCTCCATATTCTCTGGCTTTTGGCGCGGTCTTCCCAGGATTGTCTGCCGACATGACAACGACGGGGATATGGGCATGCCGCTGATGGAATTGTTCCAGCATCGTCCATCCATCCATCACGGGCATCCGGACATCCAGGAACATTCCGTCTATCGTCCTTCTGGAGAGTATGTCCAGTGCTTCACAGCCATTGGTAGTCTGATACACCTCATATCCCATGGCCAGCAGTTGATCGGTTAACGTGAGGCGGATGTCTTCGTCATCATCCACCACCAGAATGCATGTTGACCGGTTTTGCGTTTCTCTCATGGTAATTCCTCCTTGTGGTACACATGTGCATCGCTTGCGGAGAGGGTCTGCGCACACGCATCTTCTTTCGGTGAGATGGCACAATAGGGTTTACCCGGTTTTGTTGAATGACTGGGTCAATCAGGTCACCACAAAGGACGCACCGTTTGGCAAAAAAGTTGATCGCGCCGGTGTTGTCCATCAGGTCCTGGCATCGTACGATGACCATCAATCCTCCACACCGCGCACACTTCCCCAGTTTTTGCAACGGCAAATTCCCTTCATGTCGTACTGTGTCATCTTGCCCGTACTCACGACCGTTCGTTGATGTGGCCATGGGACATCCTCCGTCTGCGTTCCGAGATACAAATGGGTCCCGCACAGAACCTGTTCCCTTCTGGCTTGAGGGAAGCAGGTTTTTGGCGGGAGGGATTGCCGTTCATGAAGACTTCTTGTCTTCCCCTCGTTTTTCAATCTCGTCAGATGGTGACTTCGCGTTAAGCCAGTCGACCTTCTCCTGATGCCACGCGATTCGCTCACCAAGCTCCGAGATTTCCTTACGGTATGTTCCACTAAGCCTCCTCACGCTTTGTCTTTTAAACCCTTTGGTGTCCAAGTAGGGTTTCTTGGTAAACTTCTCCAACCGCCGCTCTAAGTTGGCCACCTTTCCTTCCAGTCGTGTGGCCTCTTGGGTATAGAGTTGAGCTGCCGTTCGATGATCTTCAGCCACCCACTCGGCTACAGTGCGAACGGAAAGGTGTGAAGGCAGCAACTGTGTTTTGGTCTGCGCACACCCGAGAGAGAGACTAGCCAATACGACACCTGTTAAAAGAACCGTGATTCCTTCATGACCCATCTCCTCTGGTGAAAAAGTTGGTCGGAATTAGAGGGTCATCCTTCCTCCTACACCGTCTTCCTGCAAGGACATGTCTCAGTCATGCAGAACAATCTATCCTTTCTTATTATCAAGATAATCCCTTCCAGAACCATAGACAAATAGATAATTAGTGCGAAACACATCGAATTAGCCGATGAATGTCAGATGAGAAGCGCTGGATGCCGAAGTAGTGGTCAGCGAGAACTGGTGTGCCTGAAGCAGTTGCTGGCTTGTGGTGACTCAGAACGGAGAGGCATCGTGAAGTTTAAAAATAATCCCACCCAATGAACGTGACATCGAGGATAAAAATCACACCCGAGTAAAGTTCCCCGCCCGAAGGACGGGAAGGAAAAATTTGTTTTAATGAAAAAAGTGAATGCCTTATTAACCGTTTCTGCATTGGTCGTTTTGGCTGGCTGCGGAAAGTCCGAGGATAATACGCTAGCGGCGGATGCCACCGGCGAGACGATTTTCAGTACCGTTTGCACGCAATCCCGATGTCGTCATGGCACTCAGTTAAAGTGTGGCAAATATTGCAGACGGCAGAGTCTGTGAATTGCCCCTTCACTGCGTTCTTTGGTACGTTCCTATTCAGTCAAAAAGACCTTTTATAATTCCTATTCCCCATTCCCAAGGGTGTTGAAGTTCACAATGAACGAATAAAAAAAAGAAATCTCTCTCCTTCAGTGAAAGTGTTAACCACATGGCAGACCGGGCATTCAAGGCCCTGGACATGGATCCCGGCATCGCCAATGCCATCAAGGCCTGCAACTCCACGCTGGAAGTGCAGTTCCCGGTCAATATTCGCGGCAAGATAGAAGTCTTTACCGGCTGGCGCGCGACCCATAGCAGCCATAGATTGCCCTCGAAAGGTGGCATTCGTTTTGCCTCTATTGTCAATCAGGATGAGGTGGAAGCGCTGGCCGCACTGATGACCTATAAATGCGCTATTGTTGATGTGCCTTTCGGTGGTTCCAAAGGCGGCCTGTTAATCGATCCCAGCCAGTACTCACGCGATGAAATGCAAATGATCACGCAGCGTTTTGCTCGTGAATTAATTCGCAAGGGCTTCCTCAGCCCAGCGTCCAATGTACCGGCGCCAGACATGGGCACCAGTGAACGGGAAATGGCGTGGATCGCCGATACCTATAAACACCTCCATCCCGAGGACATTAATTACCTGGCCTGTGTGACGGGTAAACCCTTAGCTCACGGCGGTATCCGTGGTCGGACAGAAGCAACGGGACGTGGGGTTGTTTATGCAATACGTGAATTTTTTCGCCATCCAGAAGAACTGAAGGCCGTTGGTCTGAGCAAAAACCTGGCTGGCAAGACCATTGTCGTGCAGGGTCTTGGAAATGTCGGTTACCACGCAGCCCATCTGCTGAATGAAGAGGATGATGCTAAAATTACCGCCATCATTGAGCGTGATGGCGCACTGGTAAACGACAAAGGACTTTGCATTAAGGATGTCCACGCTTACATCATTGAGCACCACACCATCAAGGGTTTTCCCGACGCAAAACTGGTCAAGAACGGACGAAGCCAGCTAGCAAAAAAATGTGATATCCTTATACCTGCTGCACTCGAAGCCCAGATAGATGAAGACAATGCATCGGATATTAAGGCCAAGCTAATTGTTGAGGCAGCTAATGGGCCGGTGACCTTCGAAGCAGACGAGATCTTGCAAAAGCGCGGCATCACCATCTTACCCGATGCCTATGCCAATG
>QIMB01000142.1 GCA_003233615.1 Nitrospirota bacterium | reverse complement strand
AGCCTGTCCAATTTCCATTATGCCTTCAAGAGTCATGTTGCTTCCTTCCTAAAGGAAAAAGTGAGAAGTTCAATGCGAGAAGGGAGAAATATGATGCAAGAATAGGGAAATATTCGACTATTGACTTCGTCTCTTCTTTGTATTTTCCCCTCCATCTCCCTTCGTACTTCTACCTTCCACTTCTTACTGTTCACTGAAAACTATTCATCAGCGAGCCTATGACCAAATACCACCCATCGGCCAATACGAACAAGACCAGTTTAAAGGGCAACGAAATCATGATTGGTGGCAACATCATCATCCCCATCGACATCAAGTACTCGCCACAATCATATCGATCACAAGAAATGGGACGTAGATTAAGAACCCAATTTGAAACGCGGTCCGCAATTCACTTGTGACAAACGCAGGCACCAGCACATGTATTGGGACATCATGAACAGTCTGTGGATCCGGGATTTTTGCCATCGTCATAAACAAACTTAAATCTTTTTCCCTGACTTGTTTCAACATAAATTCTCGAATCGGTTCGATAGCCCGTTGCATCGCCACTTCTTGTGTCATCTTGTTTTCCAGATATGGATCCAACGCATTCGTGCGAACTTGTTCCCACACCGGCATCATGATGAACAAAGTTAAAAATAGGGACAGGCCAATCATGACTTGGTTGGGAGGAGCATGGAGGGTTCCCAGCGCTTGCCGCAACAGCCCGAGAACGATAACGACTCGCGTGAAAGAGGTCACCAGCATGAGTAAGGCAGGCGCCAACGTGAGGACCGTCAACATAAAGAGAATGCGAAGGCCAAAGGTCCATGGCTCTGTCGCATCTAATCCAGAAATTTGCAAACTGATAGTTGGATCTTGTGTTGCTTGAGCCAATGCTTTGTTGAATCCGCTACTTACATGACTCACGAACGCAAAGCACAGAAGGCCAAAGGCTCGAGAATAACTCAATATCTTCATACCGTGTATTTTCCTACAACTGTTCATGAGCATTTGGACACCTTGACGGAATGTATCTGAGTTTCACATTCTGCTTCATACTTCTCTCCTCTTCCCTGTGCCCATTGACCGACCCATGCTCCTATTCGACCAACAACGGGATTTGCGAGTTCCCGCACCCGACGGGATTTCTCTTCATCAGTGATCCTGGTTAACAAGGTCATTTCTTTGCCCGTCATACCTAACACCAAGACCTCTCCCGCCACATCAAGCAGCATAATTTGCTTTCCCGTCCCAACACGCAAGCCACCTAATACACGCATGAGCGGCTCTCCACCCTTCGCGGGACTCTCGCCGAATGTGCGTCGAACCCAGGCTAAGCCTCCCAACAACACACAGATAACCAGTGCCAAAGCTCCAGCCATTTTTAGTGCTTCATGAGTCAGATCCATAGCATTTCAGTGCCAAAAGAGAAGGGAGAAGCAAAAGCTGACGACCAGACTTGTCTTTTCTTGTTTTCTTCCGTGCTACTTTTTTCTCCCATTTCACTTCTCCCTTCTTTAACGCAGTTTGTTCACCCGTTCTGTTGCGCTAATGACATCTGTAAGACGAATCCCAAATTTTTCGTTCACCATGACGACTTCGCCACGCGCAACTAGCCGATCATTCACTAACACCTCTAACGGTTCACCAGCCAATTTATCCAATTCCACAATGGACCCGGGCCCTAACTGAAGCAAGTCTTTGATTAACATCCGTGTACTACCTAACTGCGCAGACAACACCAACGGAATATCTAATATTCGATCAAGATTCGAATCTTGAGAACCAACGGTCTCCGAAATGGCTGGTGGAGAAGCCGTCTGTGCCGGAACCTCAACCTTTGATGCAGCTTCTGCAGCTAAGGCTTCCATCATTTCTTTCTCGACATCAAATGTGTCCATATCTACACTGTCTTCGTCACTCATATGTCTTCTCCATGTTTCTCCGATTATCCCTACTCGAAAGGCTCACTATGGGGAGTAGAACGTGAGAAGTTTGAAGGAAGAAGAACGGAGATGGAAAAGCTGAAGAACAGACTTGTCTTGCCTTCTTTCATGCTGCTCCTTTCTACCTTCTCACTTCTTGTGCTTCTCCCTTTTGAACTGTGCATAGGCTCTTACTCAGACATGCTCACAATGTCATGGATTTGAAACGATTGCATGCCCTTGGATGTTCCCGGGAATCCTAAGAATTTTGGAACACCGCCCACGGTGGCAGTTAAAGGCTGCGTGGTGGATTGCTTCAAGGTAATCACATACCCGGGAGCAAATTGCATAAACTCTTCCACCGACAGCTCGGTTTCGCCTAACGACACGGAAATGTCGACGGGAGCATCCTTGAGCCTACCGGCAAAACGCCGAATCCACCCATGATCCACTTCAAACAAATCACTTTGAAAACTTACTTGTAGGCGCTCACGAATCGGCTCCAACATGGCATACGGAAGGCAGAGATGCAGGTCTCCAACGGAATTGCCAAGCTCAATACCCAACGTCACCACAATCACCACATCTGCTGGCAACACAATGGAAGCCAATTGAGGATTCATCTCCGCTCGCACGGTTTTGATCGCGAGCTTCTGAACGGGTTCCCAGGATTTTTCTAAATCCTTCAACGCCATCGCCATCACCTTACGCATGACACGCTGTTCAATCAGCGTAAAGTCTTGACCTTCCGGCTTAACATGGGTTTGACCCGCTCCACCAAAAAAATGGTCGACGAGGAGATAGACGGTTGCGGCATCCATCGCCACCATCGCCGTGCCCCGGAGAGGCTCCATCGAAATAATTTGAAGATATGCCGGAACGGGAAGTTTTTTCGTAAACTCAGAGAACTTCATGACGGCTTGGTTGATGACGGTCACTTCCAGCGTCTTCCGAAGAATGTCACTCAGGGCGAGTCGAAAGAGCCGTGAAAATTGTTGATGGATGACATCCAAGGTTGGCATCCGCCCACGGATAACCCATTCTTGATTCCCTAAATCATAGGGAATCGGCCCATCTGAAGGTTCCTCAGCCTCAGACGTTTCGGTCTCAACATCGCCATCAGTCACTCCCCTCAGGAGCGCATCAACTTCATCTTGACTGAGTATTTTTTCCATCAGCTCAACGTAGTGGAACGTAAAAAGGGAGAAGCAACAAGAACAAACTCGTGAGGCGTAACACGGAAGGCGTGAAGCGTGAGGACAGTTTTCATCTTGCTCATTATGGTTTTCGTTTCGCGCTGCATGAAAAAGACATCTGGCCTCTTCTCAATTCCTTATGTCTCACGCCTTACACCTCACGCTTTACGTCTTCTTGCTTACTGAATAATGAAGTCTGTAAAGAACACATTCGACACCTTGCCTCTCCGCATCACCCCATTGACTCGCGTCATGATTTCTTCGCGGATCCGACGTTTGCCATTGACCGTTCGTAACAATTGCGATTCCTTGCTGCTTAACAGGACAAGTAACACATCACGAATGGCAGGAACTCTGCTCGGATAATCGGTTTCCTCTTCCGGTCGATCTAACTCCAACTTGATACTGACTTTCAAAAACCGAATCTCATCCCGATCGGCCAAATTGAGGAGGAATGGCTCTAGTTCCATGATGGGTCCTGGTTCATCGGCATGCTCGTCCACGTGAGCTGCCTTGGCATGCTTGCCGTCTTTTTCTTCTTCACCACCACTCATAAAAAACCATGCAGCACCCCCACCGCCCCCGAGCAGTAACACTCCTGCGAGCCCTAACATGATCATTTTCTTTCCGGATCCCCCTTTTGC
>QIMB01000449.1 GCA_003233615.1 Nitrospirota bacterium | reverse complement strand
TATTCGGATAGAGGGTAAGTCCGAGTTCAATCTTGTGAATATTCGTATCAAGATTCCTGACGTGTATGCGTCTAAACAAAAGTGGCCCTTCACTAGGAACGAATAATTGCTCTTCTATTTCACAGTTGTTTTCACCCCAAATCATACTAACTATAGGGACGTGATCGATATATTTCCACCCAATGGATTTTAAACTACTTGGCGTTACTCCGTAAGATCCCCCATCTATCCCAAGCCAGGCAAGTGTTTTTCCAAAACCATGTCCTGCACTGTAAAGAAAAGTGCTCCATTTCTGGGAAAAGTGCTCAGCACTCATGATCGTGAACCCAAAGAAAGAGCCCTTTCCCAATTCAGCGCAACTTTTGCAATATTGCACTACGCCCTGGATGACTCCGTTTCCCATCAGAAAGTATTCCACTCCTGGAAGGTAAGAGATATAATCCACATTCATACGCTCATTGGAGGGAGCTTTCATCGCCCAGTTCGAAGCCAGCAATTTTTGATCCTGCTGTGACATATCCTTTTCTTCAGCATTAAATTTCTTAGAAAAGAAGCTTGGGATTGACGGTCTTAGTTGAGTCACGGCTATTGCACCGAGAGCCGACTTCATCATAAATTCACGTCTTTTCATGAAAGACTTTCCATGATTGAATTGAAAATAATCAGTTACTTAACTATAGGTCACTATTATAACAGTGCGCTTAGTCAACCTGAAATCAGCATCAACGTAGGAACTCTCTTCGACATTACTGTTGGTAAAGCGAGCGCTTCTCCCATTTATCTTCACAGACTCACAGCGTGTGCCATTTGGGAGAAGAAGATGGAGAGCTACATTGGATTTCCCCGCCACTTGCATCTCAATTTTCTTCTGCGACCTTTCATGCATATATGAATACTCAAAGAAACTACCTGATGTTTCGTAAGTGCACCGAATTCCTGCTTCATCCGATTCCGCAGCTTCCCAACGCGGGCTGAGCCGAACACTCCTGAACAATTTACTATTGTCTACGATTCCGGACAGCCCTTCCACGAGCGCGTAAAGCATCGCAGACGATCCCCAGGTGTCTCCAGAAGAAGCATCAGGGCTTGTGCTCTTTTCCACTGTCGCGTGCTTCCCGTCGGGAAAATACCAGAGGAAAGACTCACCACTGGCGCTTAGCTTTGCATATCTCAGAAGTGTGTTAACTCCATACTTTTCGAATCCATGTTCGAATGCGGCTTTGGCAAGTTCTCCACCGACGAGCGGCATTATACCACCGTTACAATACGCGCCTTCGACAATCTTTTCATCCCCGAATATTCCAGCGGGGAATGGCGGATCAATACTAAACCATTCCGCGAACGATTTGCTCTTTGCGGCTCTTGTCTGATATTCCTTTATTATTGAGACTGCCATCTTGTGCGTTGCGAGACCTCGGTTAATATCCATCGGATTGCTGAGGCTGAGCTGCTCGCTCTCATTCACACCATCAATCTTCACGGGAATAAGGGGCACATGGTGCAGGTAGAACCTTCCGTTAAAGCAAACCTTGTTTGCTCTCGCTCTAAACTTGGCGGCAAATGTCTTCCAGTAGCAGGACCTCTTCACATTTCTTACTTGAGCATGCATTTTACTCATAAGAAGAAATGCTTCGTAATAGCCGGAAATGTCGCCATGCATTATTCCCCAGAACGTATGGTCTGTAATCTGAAAATTCAGCCACTTATGTCGTCCTGCAGTGTAGTCGAAGTCCCATGTATCAATTGTGTAAGAGCGTTTGACAAGCCCCGTCTTTTTATCCCACCGCCAGGGATCCGTAAGGATATATTCAAGGGCACGCTCCATATTGAGGATCATTTTCTTCAACCACGCATCGTCGCCGGTGGCTTGCCACACCTGAAAGACAGCTTTCACAAACCTAAACTCGACGTCGGCTTCATTCGGAACGCGCACGAACTTAGCCCAGTTCTCCTTCTCACACGGAACCTTTTCAGGAGTCATCGTGAAATAATCGTACAGCCATCCTTTAGCGGTCTGAGTTTCCGCAAAGATATCAATTATGCTTTTAAGATCCTTTTCCCAGTATTTGTACGCTCGCAGAGAATCTGCCACGCCGCGGATCCAAATGCTCGGTGCATCGGGATCGCGATAACCATGTGTTTTCTTCCCCATAACGTTGTAATCCACAGCGTTCAATGCAAAGAAACTCTTGACACGGGGAAAGAGCACGTCAATATCCGCATTACCGCTTTTTAAAAACATATCACTCATTGAGTTATTTTTACCTTTCAGTTGTTTCGTTGTATGAATAGTTACACACCTATTTCTTCCCGGACTATCTTCGTACCGTCGACTAACGCCTTCAGCTTTCCAAATGCCCGGTCACGCGGCATGAACTTCATTCCGCAATCGGTGGTAATCCAAATTTTTCCTTTCGGAATAACTTCCAATGCACGGCGAATTCTCGTGGCTACTAATTCGGGTGTTTCGATTTCCTCATTCTTTACGTCAATCACTCCGACCGCAACCTCCATATCGGTCTTATATACCTTAAACAGTTTGAGTGGTTCCATATCGTTGACTGCAAATTCCAGGCTAAGCTGTGTGGCATTAACCTTGAGAATTTCTGGAAAGAGATCAGCATATGTTCCTGAGAAAAGCTTCTTCAGTTGGTAGTTACCATAGCATACATGAAGTGCTATTTTCGCTTTCACTCCATCTACCAACCTGTTGAATGCTTCAACAAGCCACGGCATGTTTTCGGAATAACCAACCCAGAGGGGTTCATCGATCTGGACAAACTCACAGCCGGCATTGATTACTTCCTTGAGCTCGGCGTTGAGGACGTCAGCCAGATCGAAAACCAACTGCTTCTCGTCTGTGTAGTACTCGTTTGTCGCCCGCTTTGCAAGCATATGAGGACCGGTGATGGTCACTTTTGGGTGTGCCGAAGCATATTCTTTAAGAAACGCGAAATGTTTTGCCATCCCAATACTCCCAGCACGGCGGATCTTGTTCACGATTACCGGGTCAGGCATCTGAATACTAGGGTCAAGATTCCCTATCGGCTTCATCTTCCCCTTATTGTCAAACCCTTGGATTCTCTTTGAGAAAAAGTAGACCATAGTCTCGCGCCTCAATTCACCATCTGTTATGAAATCAAGTCCTGCAACTTCTTGATCCTTGATGCATGACTTGACAGCATTATCATGAGCTTCTTCAAGCTGCGTCTCAATCAGCCGGCCTTCTCTCCCGGACTCGCGTACTACATTGAGCCAGTGAGGCAATGAATAACTTCCTACAAGGGAAGTTGGTAACAATGGAAAGTCCATCTTGACCTCCTATATTTTTTCTATCTAAAATGGTTCGCGTTTGCTGCTAGTATCTTATCAGTAATATTCGTGTTATTTTTGGCAGAAAATATTGATTTGTAATTGGTTTAATATTTTATAAGAATGATCGTATGACT
>QIMB01000085.1 GCA_003233615.1 Nitrospirota bacterium | reverse complement strand
GTGGCGTTGGCGATATCTCAAAAAATCATTCTCCAAGAGGTTGAGACGGACAAAGATTTCATTGTGCGCCAAGTACGTCAGATTCTCGGGCTCCTTCTGAACAAGAACCTCGTGACGCTCAAGGTGCATCCTCAAGATCTCGATGTGTTGGAACCTCTTCATGAATCCTTACGGGCTGAATTCCTTGATGGCGATCATTTAATCATCGAAGGGCATGAAGGCATTCAGCTTGGAGGATGTCTCGTTGAGCAAGCCGGGTTGCAATTAGATGCTCGTCTTGAGCAACAACTGGAAACCGTGGCGGCTGAGTTCGGCTTGGAAATTACTCCATCATGAGTGTTGATGTGATTCAACAGCGGCTGGATGAACTTTCTACAACCACCGTCACCGGTCGTGTGGTCAAAGCTGTCGGTTTAACATTGGAAGCGACGGGGTCAGGGGCTACCGTGGGTCAGCGGTGTCATATTTTTAGTCAGAGGCGTCAGTCTATTCTTGAGGGAGAAGTCATCGGGTTTCGAGAACAGCGTGTGATCGTGATGCCCTTTGGCCCGGTTCGAGGGATTGGGGCGGGAGATTTAGTTCGATACGATCCCAGCTCACCCCGGTTGCTTGTCGGCCAGCATCTATTAGGACGAGTGGTTGATGGTTTAGGGCATCCCATCGATGAGAAGGGGCCACTGCCTTGTGGGCAACGGTATGCTCTCTACGCTCCGGCCCCTCCACCCTTACAACGAAAACGTATCACGACGCCCATGGACTTAGGTATCCAATCGATCAACGCGTTGTTGACGTGTGGTGTCGGGCAAAAGTTAGGGATTTTTGCAGGGAGCGGAGTGGGGAAAAGCGTGTTGATGGGCATGCTGTGCCGTCATACGAAAGCCGATGTGAATGTGATTGCCTTGGTAGGAGAGCGGGGTCGAGAAGTCAAAGAATTCTTGGAGCGAGACTTGGGGGAAGACAGTCTCCGTCGATCAGTGGTGGTCGTGGCCACGTCTGATCAATCGCCGTTGGTTCGTGTTCGAGCGGTCTTTGTTGCGACGGCGATTGCTGAATATTTCCGTGATCAAGGGAATCACGTCCTGTTACTTGTGGACTCCCTGACACGTCTGGCTCATGCCCAACGAGAAGTAGGGCTTGCCGCGGGAGAGCCTCCAACAACCAAAGGGTATCCGCCGTCGGTATTTACATTGTTCCCGCAAGTGTTGGAGCGGGTGGGGCCGTTGGAGATGGGCTCAATAACTGGCTTGTATACCGTGTTAGTGGATGGAGATGATCTGAACGATCCCATTGCTGATTCGATGAGATCGATTTTAGATGGGCATATCGTCTTATCTCGTCAATTGGCGATGCAGGGGCATTATCCAGCCATTGATGTTCTGCACAGTGTCAGTCGCGTGATGTCCGATATTGTATCGGATGCGCATGCTGAAGCCGCCAGAACCATTATCCGATTGATGGCCGAATATCGAAACTCCGAAGATTTGATTAATTTAGGGGCCTACCAACAAGGGAGTAATACGCGCTTGGATGCGGCCATACAGATGAAAGAACCTATTGACCGGTATCTTCAGCAAACCCGACATACCGCCGTAAGCCTAGAGGAGAGTTGGCGCAACCTTGAGACGTTGGCCATACAGAGTCACACGCTTCTTGTCGGAAAGGATAAAGCGACATGAACTGGACGACATTACTGAGGTTTCGGAAGCAGGTAGAAGACTTAGCCCTGGAAGGGGTCGTGTTAGCCGAATGGGAAAAGAGTCAAGAACTCACAAAGCGAGATGAATTGAGTCTTGAAATGAATGGGGTGGTCGCCGAATTGGAACAACAGATACAAATGGGTATCGATAGCATCATTGCCGAAGAACGGTATCAGTGGCTGGATCGACTTGGGATGGCAATGGAAGAGAGGACGCAACACATTCAGCGGGTACAAGAAACCTTGGTGGGTCTTCGTGAGAAGCTGAAAAAAGCATACCACGCCAGAAGAGTCGTCGAACTCGTGATCGCAAAAAAAGAGGCGGCAGTACTGAAGAAAGTTGCCGAGCAAGAACAACGTATGCAAGAAGACATATCGGCTCATGCTTTTGTCACATCTAACCTTGAAGAAATGACCTAGTAGCATGAAATTGCCTACTCAACGCACGATACGCTGGTGGCCTGTGGTGTTAATACTGTGGGCGACTGCTGCATGGTCCGTCGATGCTATGACGGAACAGACGTCCCCTGATTCTCATGAAATTCAACAGGTTGAAGATGAATTTTCTGATGAACCACGTAGTGAAGAAGCCACGTTGGTAGAAGAGCTTCAAGCCAAATTACAGGCGGTCGAGGAACGGGAACGTGGTTTGCAACTCCGCGAAGAGCAGGTCTTGGCGTTGCAACAGGATGTCGAAGCCTTGGCGGTACGGCAAGCCAAAGAAGCCAAGCGGCTGAAAAAAGAAGCCGCAGCACTCAGTGAAGAGCAGCGACGGTATTTAGCGCAAGACCCGTCCCTGGTGCATTTGATTAAGATCTATGAATCCATGGATCCTGAAGAAGGGGCGTTGCGAATCGAACAAATGCGCGAAGGATTAGCTTTGGACATTCTTGCTGGGATCAAAAATAAAAAAGCCGCGGGAATTTTGGCCGGAGTGTCGCCAAAGAAAGCCGCAAAGTTATCTGAAGGTCTTCGAAAGTACAGGGAAATTAAATTGAAACGACGAGTCAATACGAAATCTCCACAATAATTCATGAATGCTCTCCTTCCCATATTGGTGGGTCTTCAGAATGGCAATACAGCCCTCGGTGAAGTCGGGTTAGCCAAGGATCCATCGGGCCAGGTTATTCAAGATCAAATAAAGTCATCCGGCGACAGCTTCACACGAGCCTTTTCTCAGGTTTTTCGTGAGCAAGCGGAATCATTATCGTTATTCAAGCAGTTGCAAGCGGTTGTTTCGACTCCAACTCAACAGGATGGGGGACCTCACACGGTTCTGTTACAAAAAGACTCTCTTCATCATGAAGCCTCGGACAGACTCGAAGTGGTTGAAAACACGTTGAGTGAAGTTCCAGCCAATAGACTACAGGCGCATTCTGAAGGATCCGTTTTGCCAATATCTACTTCAGGTACCGTACGAGATATTGGCAATCCTCTCTCTGCCAAAGAGGTAGATCTGTTGTCCTCTGACAAGAATGAATCTATTCCTGAAAGGGAACAGATTATTTTGCCTAGAGGTTTTCCTTCTCCTGTGATTTTTCCCATAACTCCCCTCACTTCTCTTGAAGGTGTACAAGTCCCGGTACGTGCAGTACTTGAGGGTAGCGGGTTGCAATCATCGGGTGAGCAGCGCATTCCTGGATATGTGACCTCAGACCTCGGAAGAGAAGGAGAATATTTGCGCAAGACGCTGATTCCTATCCCCAAGGTACTTGAGGCAGGAGTGGCACCCCCACAGGCTCTTGTGTCTAAGGTGACTGAGTCAGGA
>QIMB01000107.1 GCA_003233615.1 Nitrospirota bacterium | reverse complement strand
AAATGGTATTCTTTTAGTTGATCGTTATTCAGCTTACAAATCATATGCAAAGAAACATGAAGGGATCATTCTTGCTTTCTGTTGGGCCCATACCCGTAGAGATTTTCGTGATGCGGGACTTAAATACGAAAAGGTCAGAGACTGGGCAGGGGAATGGGAAGAGAGAATAGGGACTCTTTTTCACATCAATAATGTGCGTATTCAGTATGCTGAAGGTTCATCTATGTTTCGCAGGGAAGATAAGCGACTACGTGAAGCAATAACAGAAATGGAAGCAGTTTTTCGTAAGGAACGAAAGCAGACTCGTCTTCACCACAGTCAGATAAGTGTTTTGAAGAGTCTTTCGAACCACTGGGAAGGACTATGTGTATTCGCCGATAATCCTAAATACAACAATGGTTCATTATGCTCAGGATTTCAAAATCCTCAGGATTCAGCTAAATCCTTTGTAGAGCGCATAAATCATGGACTTGCTGCCTGATTCCTGAGGATAATGTTTGCGTTGTTCTCATTCTGTCGGTAATACTGAAGAAAACCAACAGGAGGTTTTCAGATGTACCAACAGTACGACAAAGCGGCAGAGACTGTTCTCAACTATCTGATTGAGAAAGGTTTTTCCAGAACACCACGCAAGGATTTTATTCGTGCAACCAGGGAATTCAGAAGATACCTTGAAGAAAGGCGTCTTGAATACTCCTATTCGATTGCTATGGCTTGGGTCGAAACTCTTAAATCAAGTCTTCCAAGAAGAGGTTTCTTTCATTCCGGCGGTCCCTTGCCCTGATTGATAATGTGGCGAAAAATGGAACCGTAACCAAAGTACGGTTTTCTTATGAAGATGCACCACACAAATACCGTGTACCAAAGTGTTACAGGCAGTTCCTTGATGCATACATCGGGAGAAGGAGGCAGGAAGGTAACAAGCCCTCAACAATACAGATGGATTCAAATGCATGCACTAAGTTTCTTTTGTACTTGCAATCGAAGAACATAAAAAACGTAGCCTTCATAACTCCGGAAGTTGTCAAGGATTATCAAACGCAGGCTGACCATCGGTCTGTCGAGGGAAAAAACGCCTACATCCATAGAATCCGAGGATTCATCAGGTTTCTTGCAGCAAAAAAGCTGGTGCCCCAGACACTCGAGTTTGCTTTTGCAACCGAAAAGGCAAGCAGAGTATCCATAGTTACTACCTTGTCCAGGGAGCAGGTCGAGACTATTCTGATTTTTTTTAAGAACAGTTGTTCACCTTCGGAGCTGAGAAGTGCAGCCATGACCATGTTTGCGCTTCGTTTGGGATTACGGTCCGTTGATATATGCAACCTTTGCCTATCCGATATTTCGTGGAAATCAAGAACCATATCTATCATTCAGCAGAAAACCGACACACCATTGACGCTCCCGTTTTCAGTTGAAGTGGGAAACATCCTCGCAAGATATATCCTTGAATGACGTCCCAAGTGTGATGTGCCAAACGTCTTCATAGCACTGAAGCATCCCTACACAAGATTGCGATCCCGTCGTAGCTGCTATGCTTCTTCATTAGAAATTCTTGGTAGGAAGAAAACAGAGACCGACAGTCGAGGGTTGCACGTAGCCAGAAAGACCTTTGCCTCAAATCTATTGGTAGCAGGGAATAATGTATCAATAATTTCCTCTACTCTGGGGCATGTAGATGAATCTACGGTCGATAAATATCTTGCAACCGATGGGAAAAGGATGCGCCAATGTTCAATTGGGCTTGCCGGCATTGAAATCAAGGTGGCCCTGAAATGAGAGAATACAGCAGTTCTCTAGCGTGTTATATCATCGGGCTGATCAAACAAAAGCAAGCGTGTGGGTACATTTACGAGTATGAAGCATACATCTTCGAATCCTTTGACCGGTTCTGTATTGAGAACAATTACACCGATGGAACAATTACCCGAAATCTGGTCATGGAATGGGCGATTCAACGGCCCACCGAAGGAAAGAACTACCGCAATCAGCGGGTATCGTTTCTACGCCAACTTGCACTATACATGCAATCACTCGGTAAGAACCCGTACATCCCTAAGCATTTTGCCTCCGAGACGGTAGAAGTACCGCATATTCTCTCCCGAGCGGAGTTAGCGAGCTTTTTTTCGGTTGTAGATGCGTATTCACCGCCACAATATGTCTTTAGACGGTTGGTTCCGACCTATCAAGTTCTGTTTCGCCTTTTTTATTGTTGTGGACTCCGTCTTGCCGAGGGCTGCTATCTGCGGCGCTCGTGCATCAACCTGAAGGATGGAATCATTGAAATCCTGCAATCCAAAGGGAACAAGGATCGGCTTGTTTTCCTTTCAGATGACGTCCATGCAATGTGCAGGAAATATGACGAAATGATACATAAAATAATTCCCGACCGGAAGTGGTTTTTCCCCGGGTGGTATCCTGACCGGGCAATTCGGAAGACTTCCGTTGACAAAAAATTTGCCTTTTTTTGGAACAAGACTCTTTTTGCCAGCAAGGTAGATAAAAAACCGACGATACAATGTCTTCGCCATACCTTCGTCGTGAACAAGATGAACGAGTGGATGGAGACGGGAGTGGATACCGGTGTAATGATGCCCTATCTGAGTCGATATCTGGGTCATTCATCCATTTCGGAAACACAGTATTACTTCCATACTATCGAACAGGTATTCCCCGTCATTCGCCGGCTCGATACTGCGGCTCAGAGCATTATCCCTGAGGTGGTGATCTATGAAGAATAACCATCGGTCTACCCCACGTTTCTTTTCCATGACCTATGAATTCCTGGAGGTCTATTTACCTAAACAATGCGGTAGAAGCCCTCACACTGTTGAGTCATACCGGGACTCGCTGTCCTTGTTCAGGCGATACATCCTCAATATCATCGGTATTTCGATTGGAAAGTTCACATTTGAAGAGTGTAACAGGGAATGCCTACTCGGCTTCATGAATTATCTTTCCGAGCTGAAGAGCAAGCCCAGCACACGTAACCAGCGCCTTGCTGCCTTGAAGTCATACTTGATATTCGCCGCAGATAAAGACATCTCCCTGCAATCGATTGCTCTTGAAGTTAGAAGAGTACCGCAGTGTAGGATGCCCAAAACAGAAAAGACAATTATCCCTGAAGATGCAATGACCGCCATACTTCAACAGCCATCAAACACAAAGATGGGTCTTAGGGACCTTACCATTATGATCCTGCTGTACGACAGTGCAGCCCGGCTTTCTGAAGTCTTGGGCCTTAATGTCTCCGATGTTGTGATCGATGGTGAGAATCCCTACATCCGAGTGAATGGTAAAGGCAGCAAACAACGCATTGTACCTATTTCAGTAAAAACAGTAGCGCACTTGGCGCAATATATTTCTGTCTATCATGCGAAAGGGAGTTCTAAAACGGATTTGCTCTTTTTCACGGTTATCAAGAAGGTGGTTGGAATGATGTCAGAAGGAAACGTGGAGCGATTTATAAAGGAATATGCGCGCAAAGCGAAATCCTCCTGTTCTTCGGTGCCAGATCATGTTCACCCCCACATGTTCCGCAGAACACGCGCGACTTAAGCTGTATCAGAATGGTGTAAGTTTGCCACTCGTTTCCCGCCTTCTTGGACATGCATCCTTAGAAACGACTCAGTTATATGCAAAGCCTAGTCTTAAGATGCTTCGTAACGCAATAGAGTCCGTTGAAACATCTGATGAAAAAGCTGTAAAACCAATCTGGGAAGGCAAAGAAACCATGATGGCAAAACTAAGTGGGCTAAGATGAACAAATGATTATCCTCAGGATTCAGGCAGCAAGTCCATGATTTATGCGCTCTACAAAGGATTTAGCTGAATCCTGAGGATTTTGAAATCCTGAGCATAA
>QIMB01000281.1 GCA_003233615.1 Nitrospirota bacterium | reverse complement strand
AGATGGCGATTGGCAGACACCGTTTCTCATGCATGTCTCTCCGGTCAGAACCGTCGAAGAAGCCTATCTTGGGTTAACGGGATATCAGTTAAGCGCGAGGCCATAAGCCCTCTGCTTCAACCTAAAAACAGCAGTTGGATCACGAAAGTCTGCACAACCCCTTGACGCGTCTAAAAAATGTAAAAATTGACTCATCACCCAAAAGGTGACCGCACAATTTTTACATTCCCTATGCACATCAATTGCTTGCACAGCTTTTTCGCGTTCAACTGCCGCTTTTAGGTTCAAGAATCCAGACGATCCTTCACGCACCCTCGTATTTCTTGAAACTCTTTGCTTGCCTGAAGGCAACTACACAGGTATATAGGCTGAAGACTGAAGGCTATTACTCACAATACCCGAAATGTTGGATGATGGCGCATGGTAGGCGCCTCCAAGCCTTCGGCCTTCAGTCTATCCACCTGAGTGGTTACGCCTGAAGGACCCCTGCTATTTCCGTTGGCGTTCAAAAGCCATGAAGGTTCTCAATTCGAAATTGAAGATTTTTTCCAATGAGTCGTTTGATTGTGCGTGTCATCGTTTTTACGTCGTTATCAAACGATCCATGGGCTAACGGGATTTCTTCAATCCCATCTGAAACATGCGTACCTGAATGTTGTTTGGGTTTACTTCCCTTACCCCAAAATTTCTGCCATTCGGCCACAGTATCCTGTAAATCCGGATGCCATGTGTGATTGGCCTTGGGGTTCCACGCATTGGCCATCCCCAACAACGGTGTCTTGTGATAATCTTCCAACGCACGACTCACGAGGTAGAGCAAAGACTTACCATACGGCCCCACTGAATCAGCGAGTTCGGTTTCATTGTGGAGTACTTCAATCGCCAGATCAGATTTTCGTAGCACACCTCGTGTTTCTATTGCAGGTCGGTAGTGATTGAGCGCAAATCTGACCGTACAGGCCGGGGCGAGCAGAGTACAGGAATTCACGCGCATCTTTCGTGTGACCAACATATCCAAGAAATATCCCAGAATAATTGAGCCTGCTGAATGGCCCATGAGGTGGACTTCCATCTTAGGGTGTTGCGCTTTGAGGCTCAAAAGATAATCGGCTACGATACCCAGGGTCGGAGTTCGTAGTGTTGCCGCCGCGCGTGCGTTTTGCTTCATCTCCGACCACACCGCTTTGACTAATAAGCTCTGGCACGCGGCTTCAATAGCGCGGTCCTTGGCCTCTTTGGCTGCATGTTTGACACTGTCCCATATATCCTTCCACGCCCCTTGAGGCTCAATGCCCCCTATCGAATCACCCGTGATATTGACCAGACTTTCCAGAAACCCGGTTCGCCAACTCAAGAAAATGGGATACAACCCGTTCGCTTTGAAATACGGGGCCAAGATGCGAATCCGCGCGAGGGATGTTTCTTCTGAATTCAACCCCCCGTGCGCGAAGAACACGATTTTTTTTCCGCCTTGGGCTAACCAGGCGCGGGGATTGGCCAAGACAATGTCTTGTAATGAATCGAGAGCCGATTCGCGTATGAGGCTGCGATTCAAGACGGTGCCATTGTTGCCCAGGACGATTGTATGATCGTACGCGGTGTCATGGCTCCATGGTTCTACCTCTGGATGTTTGCGTGTTGGCGTATCGGTGTCGGTGTTAAACAAGCCAAATAACTGGGCAGGGGTATTGGATGAAGCTGAGGTTGTTTTCGGGGTTTGATACCGACGAGATTTTCCTCCAACCATGGGCGCGCCCAGGACGGCGACCCATGCGTCCAAGCTGTGTTTAACCCAGTCAGGGTAAGTAAGAATGGCAAATCCTTGTGTGCCCCATGAAGGGCCCCATGAGTTTTGGACAATAAATCCTGTTTCGGTGTAGCCGACAAGCGCAAACGCATGCACTCCCGTATTTCGGATAGTTGGAGGAAGTTTGATGTAAGCCATCTCGCCGATGGTTGGCCACTTGTTGGACCTAGGAAACCAACCACTATGTACATTGCTTGCCACCAACAGCGCGCCGACTTCGTACAAAGCCGACTGGAGGTCGGTGATGGAATCCTTCTTCACACGATAGTACGCACCGAGCGGGCAGCCGGCGGCTTGATCGTCCCATCCGGGCTGTGGTTCTACGAACCGCACTGTGTCATCGGCATCACGATACGGCCAAGTGGTTTCCAGGCACACCCCATGGCGATGCCAGCCTTTCATGGCCCCTCGACAACTGGACCCTTCGTAGTCTTCGCCTGGCCATTCGTCGTAATGTTTGGCAAGGTGATAGAGCATCCGTTCACTGACTTTAGAAGGGATCGGTGTGTCTTGCTCAAGCGCTTGCCGCCATCGCAAGTAATTGATCACCGCAGCCAACCCAAAGCCGGTGCATGCGCCCTCTTGTCCCTGGTCGAGAATAAGGTTGGCTTCGGCATAGCTTGAGAAATGTTGTTCGATGAACGAGGCGTCAGGAAATTGTGATGGTAAAGAACGCAAGCGCGGATGATATTCTCGATCTCGTAAATCAATCCGATCGGGTCGTGCGTCGAAGATTTTCCCTTTGAGTGTGACTGTTGGCATCGCTCATCCTCCTGATGATTGACAGTGTGGCGAAAAAATGGTGCGTTGAGCGCGCGCCTTCTTGCACGCGATGTACTTAGCTATTGTAAGGCAGCGCTAATACGGAATCAAAAAAATGAGAGTAACGGGGAAATGAAATCTGAATGTTCGGTAAGGATGCGTTGTAAGCCATGCGTCTTGTTGGCCTTTTGCCGTTGGCGAAAATGATTGTGGCATGAAATCTGGAGTTCTGTATTAAGGCCCGTTCCTAAGGGTTCGCGTGACAATAGCTTCTCAGAATTCGCGCTCAGATTTGGGACAGATTGGGTCGATCTGATGGAGCAGAACCGCAGGCGTAGCAAGGCTTACGCAGAGGATTGTGCGAGTGAAGATCAACCCGAGATGGCCTGAAGGTGGGATGCGAAAATGGGAAGTTATTGTTTCTCGAGCCCTAAACATCTAAGTCCTCTGCATGTTGGACAGAAAGGTGATGCACCTGTTGTTCCAGTTCTTCAATTCGCTCGAGTAACTCCAAGGCCACACTGACTCCTTGCCAATTAATCCCTAGATCATGATGCAACCGGAGGCCGCGTTGGATGCGGTCAAAGGCATCATGAGGAAACAGAATGGTGCCCTGCGGATCTGGTTCAGGGAGTTGGACAATTTCCCATCGTAAGCACACTTCCAGCACATCATCACCAATGCCTAATCGAGCACAGACATCTTCTCGTCGCATCAGCCCTTGGGTCATGATTTCGGCTGTGACGTGTTCCAGTATGGGTTGTGAATCGTCATTCATGGGTTGCTTCATGAAGCAGAGATGCCCGAGGGTCAGGATGATCGGTATTTGCTAATTGTTCGTAGAGCAGGCGGTCTTCTGACGATGTAGATTGTGGCATGACGATGTTCAACACCACGAATTGGTCTCCATGTCCGCCCG
>QIMB01000440.1 GCA_003233615.1 Nitrospirota bacterium | reverse complement strand
GGTCAATTCGCTTGCTTTATAATAAATATGCAGATTCTGTCTTGCCTCGAACTCATTGGATTGAGGGCTCGTGAAATAATAACTTTCCATTTTTGCATTCCACCTTTAGGCCATCTTGGGCCGCTCTTCTCTTGCACATTCACAATCCGCAACGTAGGCCTGACTGCGCTTGCGGTTATGCTCCCTCAGATCGACCCAATCTGCCTGAAATCTTGGCCTGTATTCTGGTGAGTAAGAACTGACCCGTATTCCTTAAGTTATTAAATTACTACCTTATGGGAAATGACGGGGTTTGCAAGTTTAAGAATTGGTCGTCCAAGGGTTTATCACGTTGAGATTACAGTGGTTGAAATCATGAACATTACGAGTCGCTATAGAAGAGTCATGTAGTCTAGCGATACCTGCAATCATAATATCCATTTGATGGACATGGTGCCCTTTTTTCTCTCTTCCCATACACAAGAGAGCTGTTTGCCTTGCTGCACCTTCATTAAAGCCAAAAATTTTCTTCGCAAAACCCCGATAAAGAAATGTTTCAAATGATGTTTCTAGGCGTTGCCGTTTTGCTCCTTTAGGGAGCTTTTCTATGCCCCATAGAATCTCAAAAATTGTTAACGAGGTAATGGCCAGGTCTTTTTCAGAGTTCTGCTTCACCCATTCCAATACATGTAAGTCTGGCGCTTTTGTCATCAGTTCCGAGACAACGTTTGTGTCTAAAATGATCATTTGTTCTTGAACGTTGGGGGCTGTCTCAAGCTATTGCGATCCGGTAGATTCAGTTCAATCCCATGTTTAGGACCGAATAACTCTAAAGCCATGTCAGCAATGTTTTGTGTTTTCGGAGAATAATTTTTAGATTCCTGCTCTAAAATTCTACGTGTGTAGGCCTCTAAAGACATACTCTGCATAGCTGCAAGTACACGCAAATTTTCTTTTGCGTGATCTGGTAAATTCCGAATTGTAATACTTGCCATTTCCTGCACCTCCGCAATCATTGTAATCAATGATTGCAATGCTGTCAAATAATTCAACAGGAAAATTCCTTTCTACATAACCGAATTGGAATGATACGAAGTGGATATCAACTTTTTCCATGTATCCGCTACTGAAAGAAATTGAACTGCGTATTTTGTGAGAATTATTTCCTATTTTCGTGAATAGTCCCATCTTTCTCTACGCTTTTTGATGCACGGACGACTGAAATGGCGACTTTCAAAATACCAACCATTTGCTGTAATTCTTGTAATGTTGCGGAAAGGGGCGGCATTAATATCATGGTATTGCCAATTGGTCGAATAAGCAGGCCTAGGGTTCTTGCCGTTACCTCCACGCGATGGCCAATACGATCGGTCATGGGGAAAGGCTCTTTGGTTTGTTGGTTTTGAACCAACTCAATACCCACCATGTATCCGCATTGCCTGATATCTCCAACCCATAGGTCATCAGCAAGAGTCTTCAGAAATAAAGGGTAGAGTAGAGCACTGGTGCTCTACTCTACCCTTAATCTGACCCGTTAACTCGTAGACGTGAGAACCTTGATAATGGAGCATGCTGTTTCATCCTGAAGAGACGTCTCGATGAGACGTCTTGGCATGGTGACGTTGAACTGTCAAAGAAGAGAGGGACTTTGCCGAACGCCGCGTGGGGAACCCCTGATGAGCCAACACCCACGGAAAAGTCTGACGAACCCCTTTTTAAGGCATGCCTGATTTACGCTCCTCATTCACTTTTTCCCCATAGAGACCCAAAGCCGGACACGAAGCTTGTGCGTCTTTTTCCATTTTTTGGGACGGATACGCACCCAAACCCCAACCAGAAATTCAGACTCGCCTCACAGGGCGCCACGCCGTTTCATATCTCGTGCTACGGCAATCACATACAGGAGAAGGGCAATTGCCAAGAGAGGCATGCCAACAAACATGCCCAACCCCATGCTCCAGGCCCCCATTCCATGCCATAGAAATAACAACACACACACCAGACCAACGAGGGCGGTATCCACCGCGATACTGAGCAATCGTGTCACTCCAACTGAGGGTAAATTTTCCGGCATCCTTTCCTCCTCGTAATCTTGAATGTCGAGTTCAGAAAAACATCTACTTCCAGTTCAGAAGTTCAAGTGTCGCGTTACACGTTCTTTTCTTCATTTCATGGCACTCATCGTTCGTTCGTGAGGGAGGGGATGAGGTGGTCCATGACATTGAATACAGGCAATACTGTCATTTTGAAAATCGGCTTGTAACGCTTGATGACTTTTGACCCGTTCCCATTTTTTGGTCCCACTATGGCAATACAAACAGTTGGAATTGGAATAACTGCCGACGAACTTAATCGGGTCACTATAGGTCCCCGTCACGTAATACAACCAATGACGAAATCCATCCCGCTTGCCTTCGATAGTTCCTGTCGCCCCATAGGAGATATGGCACCCGTAACACTGGTCTTTCGCGATCCAGTTATTTTTATAATGTCGTGCAGCCAGCGTGGGGCTTGCCGGATTTTTCAGATCGTTCACAAAGGGGGCCATCACGTGACAGGAGGCACAGGCTTCGACCCGTTTGGTCCCTTCCATGACAGTCGCTGTGGCACTGAGTGTGGCGGTGATAGGAAGAACAAATAATCCGAGTAAGAGAAACCAATGATAGGTGCCGCGCGAAAGTCTGTTTCGATAGACGAAATGAACCAGAATGAGAACAATAATACCGCCCACAGCCGAGGCCATTCCGATCCCTCGCAATACCCCGGTCCCGGGCACGATGGTGGTGTGGCCCTCGGCCGCAAAAACCAAGTCTGACCCGAACAAGCTTACCCAGGTCCAGATCAACCCCGCTCTTATCCAGGCCCGGCGAATATGTCGTCCATTCCTCATGACCATTGTCCTCTCCTCCCTACACGGTTTTCTTGCGAACTGCGACTGCACAGCGTTTGAAGGCTGGTTCTTTTGAAAAGGGGTCATAGACATCGTGGGTCACTTGATTCACAAGGTGTGTAGCCGAATGCATGGTGGCAAAGACCATTCCCGGCCTCACCATCGGGCTGAGCTTGGCCCGAAGTTCCACTTCACCCCGGCGGCTCCGCACGATGACTGCCTCTCCTTCCCGAATATTCAACCGATGCGCATCATGGGGGTGGATTTCTACATAATCAGGGTGAATACCCTGTAATTCCGGGACAGGACCGGTAATGGTCATGGTATGCCAATGTTCTAAAATTCTGCCGGTATTGAATATTAAAGGAAATTCATCCGTATATGGATCGACAGGGTCTTCTTGATGATCTAACCAAATGGTTGCCCGCCCATCCTTCTTCCCGTAAAAATCAAATCGCCCGGTTCCCTTCGCCATGGGGTCCTTCCCAGGCAGATACCGCCGTTTGGTTCCCGGATGATCCTCCGTCGGGCAGGGCCAAAGAATGCCGCGTTCCTTTTCCAGACGCTCATAGGTGATCCCTTCAAAGTTATAAACTGAATGGGCTGAAATTTTCCTCCATTC
>QIMB01000241.1 GCA_003233615.1 Nitrospirota bacterium | reverse complement strand
ATTTTGGGTATATCTGTCGGGCAGCTGTGAACAAGAAAATTGTATGGGAAGTCAGATGTTGGATATACAAGAATTTCGATTGCGAATAAAGGAAAGTCGGGAATCCTATCCCCACCATTGGGAAACAAGTCGAAAATTGATGGCTCAAGAATCATTGGCAGCTACTCTTCTCACTCTCATTGCATCGATTCGAGAGGCTGCGTTAGTGCCAAGTCTTCAGAAGCGTTTGGTTGAGGTACTTCAACAATTTGGGCAACACACAAAGACCAGAGAGGTTCATCACACGTTAAAGGAACTGACAGGCTTCCCACCCTCTAAAGCCGTTCGTGCACTCATCGTATGGGGAGTGTTAGCTGTTGACGACAAAGAACGTGGAGCGACAGAGGATCTTTCTGTAGAGGAATTGGAAGCTTATATACGAGAAGGGAATAATCCATACGATATCCTTCTTCACGCACATGCCCCCTCGTTGCTGGATATTGGCGCTGGCGATTTAACCTTTGAGCAAGAATTAGTCGATCAGTATGTTCCCCAATTGCGCTCTCGCAATACCATACTTCGAGTGCATGCGTTTGATCGGTTAATGCCTGGTTCCCAGGTGGGAGGGGTTTATCACAAGAATCATGATCGTGAACAATATTTAAAGAGATTTCCGGAAGAAGTCTTGAAGTACCAATTCTGGGGAGGAATGGATTTAGCAAAATTCAGTCAGGTGAAAGAGGTCCTGTCGAGATATACCATCTGTACATGCCATGCTCCAGCCAATCCTACGTTTGCCTTTGAACCCAGTCGGGTTGCCCACACACTCATTCAAGATTATCTCCGATCCACGCGAGGAGACTCACGTGTGGGACGATATGATGGGGAATTGGTTTTGGAAGTCTCTCATCAAGGCAAAGAGCTTACGTTTCCTCCCTGGAAATTTGAAATCGTCGGGCCTTTGGCTCTATTAGCGGGTGTGGCTGAACGAAGTCGGGTAGGGGTGTTATCCGCTATCGATGATGAGGTTTTTTGGGAAATCTTGAGTCAGATATTAGCGGATGATCAATTTCGACCTCTTAATACAATTTTCACCAAAAATAATATTCCAGAGATCTTTGGTAATGTCTACAAAGAATTGTCTTGCTTACCTATTGGTGCACGAGTTGATTTGTCCCAAATTGCTCAGCTCCGTGATTCCATACCTTTTGGAGCAATCCCTTGGAGTAAGACTTCTACATTGTCTAAGTTTCGGTACGTTGAAATTCGACGAGGTGCGCTCTTGGAGGGAATTCCCAGTAGTTTCACTGCTCGGCAATTTTCTCACATGAAAGACGAATCCACACCCTGGTGGATTATTTTCGTCCCAGATGTTTAGACAGACTGAGAAAATACGCTAGAATGAAAAAAGAAGAACATGTGTCGATTGAAATTTTGGAGCGGGAAAAGGGATTTGAACCCTCGACCCTCGCCTTGGCAAGGCGATGCTCTACCACTGAGCTATTCCCGCTCTAATTAAGGAAGTTCCTTTGATTCTAGAGGGCACCAAAAAGCCTGTCAAGCAATGGATCTAAGAGATACATGCATTCGCGCTCTTAAGAAAAAATAAGTGCAATCCGAAAAGTGTATGGAATCATTCAATCGTTAATCGAAGGAGAAAGAGCAAATGTACATTAGTGTTATCGGCACTGGATATGTTGGCCTTGTGACAGGAGCCTGTTTTGCAGAATTTGGATTGAATGTCCTGTGTATGGACTTAGATGAGAAACGGATAGCGGCGCTCGAAAAAGGCAAGGTCCCGTTTTTCGAGCCAGGCCTCGCGGAACTTGTGGATAAAAATATTCAGGCTGGCCGTTTACGGTTTACAACAGATTTAAACAAGGCTGTGGACGAAGCCCTCGCAATTTTTATTGCCGTAGGGACACCCTCGCGGGCTGATGGATCGGCGGATTTATCTTTTGTTGATGAAGTGGCTCGAAGCGTGGGATCAAGGATGACGGGCTATAAAGTCGTGATCACCAAATCTACTGTTCCCGTTGGAACGGCAAGCCGAATAAAAAAACTCATTGAAGAAAATCAAACGGTGCCGTGTAACTTTGGGGTGGTGTCGAATCCGGAGTTTCTTCGTGAAGGTTCTGCCATTGAAGATTTCATGCGTCCGAATCGAGTTGTAATTGGTGCCGATAGCCAGGCCTCAATAGCCATCATGAAGGATCTCTATCGTCCTCTGTATCTGCTAGATGCGCCGGTCGTGATTACTGATATACCCACGGCAGAAGTCATTAAATATGCTTCAAACGTATTTTTAGCCACAAAAATCTCATTCATCAATGAAATGGCGAATCTCTGTGAGTTAGTTGGTGCCGATGTGCAGATGGTGTCCAAAGGGATGGGGTTGGATCAGAGAATTGGCTCGAAATTCTTACATGCCGGGCCTGGCTATGGAGGATCGTGTTTTGGAAAAGATACCTCAGCACTGATTAACATCGGGACGGAAGCTGGCTATGAAATGAAGGTTGCAAAGGCGACCAGACAGGTGAATGAAGACCAACATGCCAGGATGGTCAAAAAAATTCAAATGGCACTGGGAGACTTGAAAGGCAAAACCATTGGGCTATTAGGCCTGGCATTTAAACCCAATACTGACGACATCCGAGATTCACCAGCTCTTGCTATTGCAGCAGAACTTATGAAGGCCGGTGCCACGGTTCGAACGTATGATCCGGAAGCGTTAGATGAGTCTATGAAGGTGTTGCCGGATATGGTTCCCTGTCAAGATGCGTATCAGACTGTAGAGGGAGCAGATGCCGTGGTCTTAGTGACTGAATGGAATCAATTTCGAAATCTAGATTTTGAACAAGTACGATCAAAGGTGAAATCCCCGATCTTTATCGACCTCCGGAATGTCTATGATCCTCAACGGATGGCCGATCAGGGATTTTATTATGTGTCAGTAGGGCGAAAGGCTACCGGAGTAAACCCGTTAAACCTAGAAACGGCAGTTGAGCGCGAACAAGCTGTGTAAGATATTTACGTGCATAGGGAATTCACAAAACTCGTGGACCTTGTGGGTGATGAGAGATTTTTTGCATTTCCTAGGTGCGTGAAGAGCTTATGCAGACTTTCGTGATCCAATTGTGGTTTCTAAGTTAAAGCAGAGTTAAGCGAGTCGACTCTTTTAGGCTTTCCTACTTTCGCTTATACCCCATCCGATCCAGCACTTTCAAAATCTTTTTTTGCAAGCGCTCGTCGGCTTCACCCAAAGCTTGCGCTAGGGGTTCAACGGCAGGTTTCCCGATTTTTCGTAAAATCTCCGTGGCGGATTGCCGGAGTTCATCTTCCTCGTTGGTCAAGAGCGGCACGACATCAAGCACACAAGGTGCTCCAATTTTAATCAGGGATTCATAGGCTCGCTGACCATCATTCAACATGACGACTAAGGGTTTGACGGCGGCTTCAACCTTGAGCTCGCCAAGTATTTCGATCGCATGTTTGCGATTGAGCCAATGTGTATCATTCAAATCCATAAGGGCCGCATCGGCTGCCGCGATATTGGGATCCTTGGAGCGAATGCGAAAACTTTTGACGGTACGCTTGCCCTCTTCTTCGACGACTCGAAGGGTGGCGCCATCACCGACTTTGATTTTATGTAAACCTTCTAATG